>MNZH01000083.1 GCA_001873515.1 Parcubacteria group bacterium CG2_30_45_37
GTGGCCATGTTTTTTAGCGATAATCAGGCCTTCATAATACTGGACCCTTTCTTTTTCTTCGCCCTTGGCGTTAAGCTCTTTAATTTTTTGATAAACCCGGACGGTCATGCCGGGCTTTAAGTCTTCGGCGTTAATTTTTTTGCCAGCCGCTTCTTTGGCCATATTTTTGGTATTTAAAAATAGAACATTAATGGTTCTATTTTAAATAGGCTAAATATTTAATGATGAGGTAATATTATAATAATTATCTGGTTTTGTCAACCCCGTTAAATCCGCTTTGCGGAAATTTGCCGGCAAATTTATTTAACGGGGTTAACCAGTTTAAGCCGATCTTTAAGGTAGCGGTAAACGCCGTTAAAAACTTGTTTTTCGTTTAAAGCCGAAGTGTCCAAAATGAAGTCGTAATTATTTTTGTTAAACAGGTTGAAGCCATAGTACTTTTTATAGCGTTTCTGGTCGCTTTTTTTTCTTTCCAGATGACTTTTTAATACGGCTTGTTTTGTGCGAAGTTCGCTGCCCTCATTTCTTCGCGTGCTTTTTTGTAATTCTTTAAAGACTCTCTCGGCGCCGATTTTCTTATCAACCGTAGTGTAAATTTTTATTGATTTGGGCAGGAAGTGCCAGGCAGTCCGGCTGTCAATGATGAAATTTTTGTATTTTTTTTCAAGCCGCTTAACGTATCGGTCGAGTTCATAATCAGTGCTTGGATCAATTTCTCCTAATTTATTATAGTTTGTCAAGGTCATCCCCAGGGCCTTGGCTTTCAACCTCCTAATTTTGCCCATATTAATTAATGGCCAGTTCAATTTTTTGGCGATTTTTTTGGCTACCGTTGATTTACCCGCCCCCGGGTCGCCGCTGATGGTTATTATCATAGTTATTTTATTTGTTTTAAGATATTTTTTAAATCTTGGCTTAAATTTATTTTATAGCTTTTTGGTTCACCCGCCAAATCGGTAAAAGCCAGCCGGTCGGCGATTAAAAAAATCCGGTTTAAGCCCAGTTTTTTATTTGCCGCCCTGGTTTTGGCCGTGCCATAGATATTGTCGCCCACCAGCGGATGGTCGTAGGCGGCCAGATGCACCCTGATTTGATGGGTGCGGCCGGTGATGATTTTTATTTTTAACAAAGTATAATTGATAAATTTTTTCATTACCCAAAAGCGCGTTTCCGCCGGCCGGCCCCGGTCGCTTAGTTGTCCTTTAACGGTCAAGGGCAGAGCGGCCATTTTATAGCCATCTTTAGCGCGGGCAACGGGAAAATTAATTACGCCGGAGTCTTTTTGAATTTTACCGTAAGCCAGCGCGGCGTATTGTTTGTCGATTGTCCGGTCCTGAAATTGCTTTTTTAAATTATTGAAAGAATCTTGGGTTTTGGCGATAACCATCAAGCCGCTCGTGTCTTTGTCCAGGCGGTGGACCAGGCCCGGCCGTTCCGGGTCGTCGCCCACCTTTTTGATTTTTGGATATTTTTCTTTAAGCCAGTCGGCCAAAGTGTCGCCCGAAGCGCCGTGAACCACCAGGCCGGCCGGCTTGTTAATAACTAAAAATTCAGCGGTTTGGTCTATGATTGATATATTATAATTTTCCCTAGTCTCTTTTGGGCTGGCCGGTGCGGTGGTTTCAGCGGTCTGCTCGATTAGATTAATTGCCTCGCCGGCTTTTAAATTATAGTGGGGAGAAACCGCCAAACCGCCGACCCTAACCAGCTTTTGTTTAATCAGTTTTTGAATTTGATTGCGGGTCATGCCGGGCAACGCGCCCGATTTTACTAAAAATTTATCCAGCCGCTGGCCCGAGTTTTCTTGGGTTATTTTGGTGTTCATAAAAGTATTTGTTCCAGCCGGCTGACCAGTTTATCCAAAGTAAACAGCTGGTCAACCCGCTCGCGGCCGTTTTTGCCTAAGTGCAAGCGCAGCCTTTTGTCTTGGTGCAATTTAATGATTTGCCGAGCCAGCATTTCGTTATTATTCATTTCAACCAGCGTGCCGGTTTTATTTTCCATGACAAAATCCTCGGCGCCGACGTTGCGCGGCGCCAAAACCGGCAGGCCAGCGGCCATGGCTTCCAGCAGATTGCCGTAATCATCAAGCTTAAGGTTCTCGCCCGCGGCCAAAAAAATGTCAAAACTATCCAGCCATTTTTTCAGCTGTTCTTGTTCGCCCACCAGCCAAACCAGGTTTTCAATCCCCATTTTTTTGGCCAGCCACAAAAGATTTTTTCTTTCCCGGCCTTCGCCGACGATAATCAGCTGGAGATTGGGAATAACCGGCAGGCAGGTTTTGACGGCCTGAAAGACGGTTTCAATTTTTTGTCTTTGGTTCAACTCGGTAACGACGCCGACGGTAAAATATTTGCGGCGGAACCTGGCCTGGCCCGATGACGCCAATTTATTGAAAATATTTTCCTGATAAGGCGTCGGCTTGACGCCCGGCGGCAGCAAGATAATATTATTTTCCGGAAAGCCAAGATTAATCAGCTGGAGTTTGCCGTAGCCGGTAAAAACCGCCAACTTAGCCAAGCGGGCGTTTATTTTATATAGGGCCAATAAAATTTTATTGATTTGGCGGTAATTTAAGTCCGGGCTTTCCAGCCAGACGACTTTTAGGCCAAGCAGCCGAGCCGGAGCGGTGATAATCAGCTTTTCCCTTAAATCCAGGCAGGCGGCCAGGCCGACTTGATGTTTTAGTTTTAGCTTAGCCAAAGAAAAAAAACATTTAAGCTGGAGTAGCGGCGCCGCGATTAGAAAAAATAAAATTTTGAGCCAGTGATTCAAAGCCGGACCTAAAAAAATTTTTTTGGCCGGCCAGTTATTATTCCGGAATTGCTCTGGCCACGGCTTGGCCGACAACCAGAGCCTGAAGCTAAAATTTTTCCGCGCCAATTCTTTGAAGGCTTGCTTGAGCAGATGATTTTTTTCCGGCGAGGAGTTAATAATTAAGATTTTGTCCGGCATAGTTATAGTTAATAAAGCAAATCTTTAAAATCAGATTTGGTTACGGCCTTAAAGAAATAAAGGCAAATCAGATAAACCAAGGCGGCCAGGGAAATAATGATTAACAAATTAAAGCGGCCGATTAGCCAGTAAACGCTTAAGACCATAATTAAGGCCGCGGCCAGCGCTTTGAATAAAATGGAAAAATTAAATTGAAAGTGGCTGTGCTTTTTAATTAAGTACAGAGAAAACAGGGCAATGGCGGCTTCAGAGTAGACCGTGACCCAGGCGGCGCCGAAATAAGAATGGCTGGGAATAAAAATAAAATAGCCGAGCAACGAAGTCAGGGCGGTAAAAATATAGGCGCCAATGACTTTTTTCTGCTGGTCCAGGGCGATGACGGCGTGGGCCAGCAGGCAACCGACAAAAATAAAACCAATGGCTAAAATCAAGATTTTTAAAACTTGGCCGGCCGCGGCAAAATTTTGTCCCGCCACCAAGACCATTAGCGGTTTGGCGGTTAGTTGGGCGCCGGCGATTAGAGGAATGGCCAGGATTAACATGGCGTCAAGCGAACGCCCGAGCATTTTGTTAAACCTCTCGACATTGCGTTCGGCCCAGGCCGCGGTTAAGATGGGCAGAATCAAGCCAGCGAACATAAAAGGCAAAGTGGTTAAAACGTCAATTGCTTTGTAGGCGGCGCCGTAGATGCCGACGTCGCTCTGGCTTTTTAGCAATGATAAAATCAAGATGTCAGCGCGCAAGTAAATTAAATTAAAAAAAATAGTGATGCCAATGGGCCAAGCTTTATTAATGATTTGGCGCCAGACGGTTAAATCAATCTGCCAAGTTATTTTAATGGAGCGCCGGGAAAACCAATAGTGGATGAGAAAACTGATTAAGCTGGATAAAACCGTGACTACCATGATGCTTAAAAGGCCTAAATTCAGGCTGGCGGCCAAAACCACTCCGGCCAAAAGAACGAGGCGGCTCACCACTTCAGCGGCCGAGACCACGGCCATGGTCAGGTTTTTTTGAAACCAGCCCACCAAGATTTGGTTTAGGGCGGTAAAGAAAAAAGACAGGCTGGCGATAGCTACGCCCAACTTGATAATGGCGTCGTAGGGGAAAAATAAAACCGCCAGCGGCGCCAGGCCCAAAAAAATAACGGCCGAGACCAGGCGCAGGCTGAACAGGTTATTCATTACGGCCGCGCGGTCGGCTTCCGGGTCGCTCGTCATTTGCGCGGTCACCAAAGTTAAACCAAAGTCGGCCATGATGCCGAAAAAAGACAGAAAAGTTATGATGGTGGTGTATTGGCCAAAACCGGCCTGGTCCAGTAACCTCGTCATAACGGCGATGGCCGCCAGACCCAAGATGGTGGAAATAATTTTACCGATTATTTGGACAACGGTATTGCGCGCGACTTGAGCGGACAGGGTCATGTTTTTTGCTCAATTTAGTTAAATTAGGTATAATAAATCTATAATATAAATTATAGCAAAATAATATGCTTATGACTAAAAGAATTATTCACCCCGTGAAATTTGGCCATGCCAAAGCAAAGCTATTTAACGGGGTAAAGTATAGCTTAATGGTGACGCTTTTGTCCATGAGTTTGGCCTTCGCTCCGGCGGCTTCAAATTGCGCCCGGGCGGCGGATTGGTGGCAGCAGGCCAGCGACGGGGGGTTAAACGAGGTGGGCAAGGCTTACGGGCAAAGCGGTACGCCCACGGCCGATTATGACATCAGGCTGATGGTGGCCAGAATTATCAGGATTGTTCTGGAACTTTTGGGCATAATCTTTTTGGTGCTGATTATTTACGCCGGCTTTAAATGGATGACGGCCGGCGGGGACGAGGAGAAAGTCACCTCGGCCAAAAAGCTATTAACTAACAGCGTTATCGGTTTAATCATTATTTTCGCGGCTTTTGCCATTGCCACCTTTGTTTTTTATCAGCTCGAGTATGCCATCACCGGCATTAAGCCGATTACTTGGTCGTGGTAATTTATGTTTAAAACTTTTAAGCGCCTAAAAATATTTTTAGTTGTTTTGATTTTACTGATATTTTTCTTTTGGTTGGCCAGCCGGGGGCAGGTCTATAAACCGGCAGAGCTAGATTACGGCGTAACCTTTTCCAAAAGCCACGCTCAAAACCTGGGGCTTGATTGGCGGGAAATTTATTTATCTATTTTTGAAGATTTGGGCATGAAAAAAATCAGGTTGCCGGCCTACTGGAACGAAATTGAAAGTAAGCCTAACGAGTTTTGGTGGCAGGATTTGGATTGGCAGATTAAACAGGCTGAAGCACATGGGGCGGAAGTTATTTTGGCCGTGGGCGCGCGCCTGCCGCGCTGGCCCGAATGCCATTTTCCGTCCTGGACCCAAGGTAAGTTTAAAGCCCAAGTGGAAAGCGATACCCTGAATTATATTGCTAAAGTAATTGAGCGTTATGGGGGAAGCAGTAGTATCGTGGCTTGGCAGATAGAAAATGAGCCGTTTCTCTCCCATTTCGGCGATTGCCCGAAGTTTGATAAAAAATTTCTGGATCAGGAAATTGAACTGGCAAAAAGCCTGGACAGCCGGCCGATTATTATCACCGATTCGGGCGAGCTGTCTTTCTGGATAGGCGCGGCCAAGCGAGCCGACATTTTCGGCACCACCATGTATTTGGATACTTATTCCAAATTTTTTAAAAGCTATGTTCATTACCCCATCGGGCCGGGTTTTTTCCGCTTTAAAAAAAATTTGGCTTCCCTGTTTGCCAAGCCCAAAGACTGGCTGGTGATAGAACTGCAGGCCGAGCCTTGGTGCGACCAGCCCTATCAAAACGTTACCCAAGCCGAACGCGATCGCACCATGAATTTGGCGAAATTTAAAGAAGTGGTGGCTTTTAGCCGCCAGACCGGCTTTCGTGAATTCTATCTTTGGGGCGTGGAATGGTGGTATTGGGAACTTAAGCAAGGCCGGTCAGAAGTGTGGCAGTATGCCAGGACGCTGTTTACTAGGTAGTTGTCATTGCGAGCGACCGAAGGGAGCGAAGCAATCTCACGCACAAATATATACATTTATAGATAACCATTTTAATATATATTATTTCATTCGTGAGATTGCTTCGTCGCTACGCTCCTCGCAATGACAAACTAAATATGGCTAAATCAAATAAAAATCATGTTATCGGCGTTGACATCGGCGGCACTAAAATGAGCGCGGTTTTGTTTGACGGCAAGAAAGTTTTGGCCGACTATATGCTGGTCACGCCTAAGGATAATTTGGAGCATTTTATGATAATGCTTAAAGCTTTGGTTGAGCCGCTTGAGCAAAAAGCCAAAGCCGGCGGGCTGGTAATCAAAGGTATTGGCGTGGGCATTGCCGGCATGCTTGATTTTGAAGAAAAAAGGATTGCCGAAGCGCCCAATCTGCCGCTATTAAATGATTTAAAATTGCCGGCCAGTCTGGCTGGCCGCCTGGGAGTGGGAGAAATTAAAATTGATAACGACGCCAACTGCTTTTTGCGCGCGGAAATGAAGCTGGGCGCCGGCCGGAAATATAAAAACGCTTTTGGCATAACCGTGGGCACGGGCATTGGCGGCGCCTGGTGGCATAATGGAGAAATTTACCAGGGCGCGCACGGCGGCGCGGCCGAGTTCGGCTGGCTGACGGTTGATTTTAAAGAGGGCATCAGGCTGGAAGAAGCCTATCACCGCTTAACGCAAAGCAATCCGGCCACCTTGGCCGAAGAAGCTTACCGCGGCGATATTTTGGCGGAAAAAGCTTATGAAGAATTCGGCCATTATTTGGGCGTTAGCTTGGCTAACGTGGTAAATATTTTAGACCCGGAAATAATCATCGTGGGCGGCGGCGTCATAGAATCCAGCGACCTGTTTTTGTCCCGCACCAAAAAAATTATGCGCCAGTACATTAAATCGCCGGAGTCAAAAGTGGTGAAAATCGTCAAAGGCAAGTTAGGCGCCAACGCCGGAGCCATCGGAGCGGCGCTATTGGTAAATAATCAATAATCAAGATACAAGGAACAAACAAAATTCAATCAACAATAATCAAACAAATGCAAAAATTTGATTTAGAAGACAGGACAACGGAATTTGCCAAAAGGGTAATTAGATTATGCAAGGCTGTACCGAAAAATTCAATGAATAATAGGCTAATCGGCCAAGTCGTTGGGTCGGCTGGTTCGGTAGGAGCTAATTATCGCGAAGCCAACGACTCTTTAGGAAAGAAAGATTTTGTGCACCGATTAAAGATATCTAGAAAAGAATCTAAGGAAGCCATTCATTGGCTAGAATTGATAGCCGAAGCAAATCCTGAGCTTAAAACAAGAATGAACGATTTATTCAATGAAGCTAAAGAATTAAGAAATATTTTATCGGCCATAATTAAAAAGGTAGAAAAATAGTTTGAATATTTTAATTTGTTTGGTTATTGTTTCTTGATTATTGTATCTTGTCGTAGAATTTTAAAAACACGGCTTTCGCCGTGTTTTATGTTTTTGATATTTTTTATAAACTTTATCAACCGGCGCCTGTTACCGTAGTCAGCACAAACCTGACCAGCGCGTAGGCCGTAAAAATTATTACCAGGCCCAAGGTCGCCCAGATTAAAATGTTTTTTCCCTTAGTGACTTGCTCTTGATTGCCGGCCGACAGCATCCAGGTGGCGCCGCCGTAGATAAACATTACTAAGGCCAAAGAGCCTATTATGCCCAAGACCGAGTTGATGACATTGCCGAGCAGGGTTGGAATACCTTCACTTTTAGTGGTTCCGGTTAAGGGGTTGGTGAGACAGACACTACAACCAGCTGGATCAGCTGTACCAGTCGTACAACACGCCGCGTTAGCTAAAGTGTAAGGAGAAAGAATGAGTAAAATAAATGATAAAATTAATACGTATTTCATGATAATGAATATTTATTAACTTAGTTGATATTATTATAACAAAAAGAAAAGGGAATAACAAATGTGTTATTCCCTTTAAAGATCGTTTGTCGCAGACTAAATAAATCTCTGCGACTCTACAATTATAATTTGGTTAGTTGGTGCTTTGACTTTGAAATAATTGCCGCGTCCTCCGTTGTAGCGGTTGATTGTTTCAAAATGTCCTTGGTAGCTAACCCACCTTCCTCCTTCCCAAAGCTGAAATTCACCTCCATCGATGATCAGTTTATCTCCGTACGCCACGTCTTTATTGGCCTCTGCGATTTTGATGTAATCTTTATCATCTAAACCTTTGCCGGCGTAGCCACTCTTGAAAACTGTTTTCCATTTATTGTTTTGAGCCGTTTTAGAACTGAAAAAAATCGAGCTTATTTTGGAAACTAAGCCCTTTCCCTTGCTTATTGCCTCTTCTTCACGAAGAATTTTTGTTTCCTCATCGGTCAATTTTATTTTATTTTTAACTTTTTCCACAATTGGCCTGAGGCGGTTTAGTCTTTCGAGCTCAAGGTTGTTTTTTTGTAACTCGTTGGCCGTAAAAACTGCCTCGTCCGCTAGGGAAATTCTGTTCCAGGAGTAAGGGTCGAAACTTATTATCCTTTCCCAGGTTGTTCCGGAAAACATAGAACCTACCGCCCAGAGCATAACGCAGATCGTAAATAACCAGGCCAATCTTTTTCCGTATTTTGAATGAAATCCCCACTGGATGTCCATCAAGAATAGGATAAATATGGTCAAGTATATTACGAATACAGCGATAAAGTTTCTGCTAAAATCAATTGCCCCGGTGATTAAAAAAAACAGGGACATATATAGCAGAATGCTGGTAACGAAACTTGCGAAGATTTTTAAAACTTCTCCGCTATTTTTCCGTGGATGACTTGGCTCATCGATTACTCCTAAACCAATCAAGGTTAAAAGCCATCTAGGGTTAGTTGCAATCAATAACGCGATAAACGGGAAAATGCAACCGAGAATAATGTTCAGCCATTTAACCCCCCAGAAGTTAAAACCTACAGCCAAAAGCGATGACAGTAATGCGCAAATAGCGACCTTGAAAATTCTTCTTCGGATGATTCGATACGCACCTATAGAAGTTCGAAGTAGCATTTCCAATTCTGCTAACAAGTTCAACATGATATTTTTCCTCCTCTCACCAAAGCAATTTGGCCAAAAAACTTCTATTTTGTTTATCAACCCATTTTTGTAGCGGATTAGTGACCGTTTTTTTGAGCGCGTCTGCGGTTTTGTCCGCGCCCGTGTCGGTGAAAGCGATGGTTTTTTGAGCCACTTCTTTCCATGACACTGCTCTTAACGGTTCAAGTACATTGGTTTTTAACCACGCACAACCTTCACGCCATTTTCCCATCGCTTGTTTGGCGATTGGGCTATCTCCCATAATATTACCGACTTGGCACTGCCTCTTAGCCTCGTCAAGGCCTTTATCTTTAATGACATTGGCTAGATTCCTCAGAAAGAGCAGAGCATTGTTTTTACGGGAGATCGTTTCTTTGCGATCTTTATCTGCACCAGTAACAATCTTTTTCTCTTCATCGGATATTCCCACGACAACATAACGGAAATGATTTCTCTCGTAGTCATGGAGACCCTCTAAAAAGTTTGTTAGATTTAGTTGTTGTTCGGGATTTAACCTTGACCACAGCGCTGCCCAAATACTCTCATCTTCCGTAGATAAGCCGAGGAACATGGGTAATTTTGACTTTACATGATTGGCCGCTCCTTCTCCGACAGCGACTCCGATTGTGGAGATAATTTTTTTTAATATCTCCCCAAACACAAAGAATGTTCCAAATTCCGCAACTTCCTTTGCTATGGTTCCTGTCGTCTTTTTTTCCCCTTCTGTCGATGCTGTTGTTGTTCTTTTTGTCGCCATCTTCTTCACCCTTTCCCTTTCATTTATATGTTTTTTATTTTTGTTTATTTGACTTGTTAAGGTCCGACAATCGAACCTTTTTACCTCACCCTTGGCCTATCTAAAAATAAACAGGTCAAGAGGGAAGTATAAAGGCTCGATTTTCATTCTATTTGGCATAAAGATACCAAAAGAACTAACTTAATATAATAGCATAAAATCAAAAAAAAGTCAATCGTTTTAAATGGATTGGCTTTTTTATG
>MNZH01000045.1 GCA_001873515.1 Parcubacteria group bacterium CG2_30_45_37
TAATCAGGAAAAACAGCCGACAGTCGCTAATTGGATGCAGGATTATATCAGCGTTTTAGGCACCGGTAAAATAAACAAACTGGCCAGAACGCAGTATTTAATTAATGGTAAAAACACTAAAGATTTAAACGAGCAAGAAAAAAATAGAATTAAGCTATTGTTTGATATATATGAAAAATTAAAACTTTCTTCATTAACTCTTGAGGGGGTAGAAGAAGAGATTCCGGTTGATGAACCCGGGCACATAGGTATAATCAGAGGTGGCGTATTTGAGCCTTTTAAAGAAGAAGACATTGATTATCAGTTGGCAAAAGTTCAAGTAGCTACCGTGGTTAAAAGCGGGCGAGAAAGTAATTTGGAGCAATTAAAACAAATAGCCGCGAAGTATCCGGCCGGGTCGTTGGAGCGGAAAGCGGTGGAGGAAGAGATAGAGAAAACGAAGCATGAATAATGTATTATGGATAATGGAAAATAACTGAAAATATTTCTGGATTCCTGCCTACGCGGGAATGACAAACCAGCGAGATTGCTTCGTCGCTCAAGTACGAACTTCTCGCAATGACAGATAGGAGTAATAAAATCCCCCTAACCCCCCTTTAATAAAGGGGGTAAATAAAATGGTTTAGTATTAACTATACACATATTTGACAAAATTTATGTATTTGATATACTTAAATTATGATAGAAAGATTCTATAAAAATATAGATAAACTGCTTAAGCCCAACCGGGCATTAATCATATATGGGCCGAGAAGAATAGGGAAAACCACTCTGCTTAATAGTTATTTAAATAAGACAAAATATAAATATTTACTGGATACCGGAGATAATGTGGAAACCAGGCAAATATTTGCCTTGCCCGACTTTGAAAAAATTATTGATTACGCGGCTAACTATGAATTAATCGCGATTGATGAAGCTCAGCTGATACCCAGCATCGGCAGCGGCTTAAAGATACTGGTTGATCATGTCCCTAATATAAAAGTCATAGCGACCGGGTCGTCGTCTTTTGATTTAGCCAATCAAGTGGGCGAACCGCTAACCGGCAGAAAAATCACCATAAATTTATATCCGATCTTGCAGCTGGAGCTATTGTCTATTTTCAATAAATACGAACTGAAGAAGAATCTTCCCGAGTTCTTGATTTTTGGCTCTTACCCGGAAGTGATAACCGCCAAAACCAGAATGGAAAAGATGACGGTCATTAAAGAAATCGTAAATTCTTATTTGTTTAAAGACATTTTGGCGTTTGAAAGAATAAAAAGCCCTAAAGTTTTACTGGATTTGATAAAATTGCTGGCTTTTCAAATCGGTTCCGAAGTTTCTTTCAATGAGTTGGCCGCGCAGCTTAGCATTAACGCGCGCACCGTGGCCAGATATATAGATTTATTGGAAAAATCTTTTGTGATTGTCAATTTGGGCAGTTTTAGCCGCAATTTGCGAAAAGAAGTAACCAGAAAAAATAAATATTATTTTTTGGATAATGGAATCAGAAATGGCGTGATCGACCAATTTAATGATTTGGATAAAAGAGATGACATTGGCAAATTATGGGAAAATTTTATAGTTATGGAAAGAATGAAAATGCTGGATTATAAAAAAATATACGGGCATCTTTATTTTTGGAGGACTTACGAGCAAAAGGAAATAGATATTGTTGAAGAACGTGACGGGAAATTGGCCGGTTATGATATTAAATGGAAAAAAGATAAAATAAAACCGCCGAAAGACTGGCTAGCTACTTATAAAAATGCCGAATATAAAGTAATTAACCAAGATAACTATTTGGATTATGTGCTTTAGCCGCCGACTGTCCGGCAGTTTAGCGAGGAAAGCGGTGGAGGAGGAGATAGGAAGAATAGAGAATAGAGATCAGAGATCAGAGAATGGAATAAGGTAACTAGCAGAAGGTTTGACAAATTATAAAATATAAACTATACTTTAAATATTACAGTATTATTTAAAGTAGTTTTTATGGAAAAATTAAACCGATATAAAGAAAAAGAAATAAAAAAGCGCATCTCCGGGCGGCAATCATTTTTGCTTTTGGGACCGAGGCAGACCGGTAAAACAACGCTTTGCGAGCAAGCTTTAAAGCGGCAAGCGAATAAAATTGAATATTGGCTGTCTGACCCGACCGTCAGGCTTGAGTTGGAAAAATATCCGGGCAGTATAATCAGGCGGATAGAAGACACTAAGGCAAAAAAAATTGTTTTTATTGACGAGGCGCAAAAAGTTCCGGAAATTTTTGATTCCGCCCAGTATTTAATAGATAAAAATTTAGCCAGTTTTATTTTTACCGGCTCATCGGCCCGTAAATTGCGGCGCGGCGGCGCTAATTTATTGCCGGGCAGAATCAGAAAAATTTCATTAGATCCTTTGTCGTTTGGAGAAATCGGCCTGTTAAAACAGAGCCGCATTAAAGATCTGGCTGTTAATAATATCAATCATACCGGCTATACTCTGAATGATTATTTAGTTTATGGCTCTTTACCGCAAATAATAATGAGCAATAAGTCCGATCGAGCCGATCTTTTAAGCGCTTATACGGAAATTTATTTAGAAGAGGAAATAAGAGCCGAAGCGCTGAGCCGCAAGATAGGCGCTTTCGGCAGATTTTTAGAATTAGCGGCCGCCGAATCGGGCGGTAATCCCAATCTGACTAAATTATCAAACTCCGTAGGCGTAAGTTCGCCGGCGATTAAAGAATTTTATAATATTTTAGAAGATACCTTGATTGTGGATAGGATTGATCCATACATAATTAACGCCCGCAAGCGGATTGTTTCCAACCCGCGCTATTATTTTTTTGATTTGGGCGTTAGAAATATCTTAGCGCGCTTGACCTTGGATAATAATTTAGTTAATGCCCAAAAGGGCAGCCTATTTGAGCATGCCATTATCCAGGAAATTTTACGGAGAGTCAGAATATTAAATAAAAATTACAAAGTTTATTATTGGAGGACGTATTATGGAGCAGAGGTTGATTGTATTATTGATACCGGCGCTAAATTAATCCCGATTGAGATTAAAGCTCACGGCAGAATCGGCAAAAAAGATATTTCCGGGTTAGTTTCGTTTATGGCTGAATATAAAGACAAAGCAAAAGAGGGTTATGTAATAACCATGGGGAAATATAATGAAAAAATAACCGGCGGCATTACGGCCGTGCCCTGGTTTAATATTTAAGGCTTTAGCCGCGAAGTATCCGGCCGGGTCGTTGGAGCGCAAAGCGGTGGAGGAAGAAATTAAGAAATTGGAATCATGAATCAAGAATTATGAATAATGAGGGAAAATGATGTTGATCAATATTGTAGCAACCATGGATCCCGGATCAAGTCCGGGATGACAGATAGTTAAAGAGAGAATGAATAGATAATTATGCAGAATAATCATATTGCCATATTTAAAGGAAAAAAGATCAGAAAAACTATTTATAACAAAGAATGGTGGTTTTCGGTCGTGGATGTGGCGGAAGCGCTTACTGATAGCGTTGATGCCGGAGCATATTGGCGAAAATTAAAGCAAAGATTGATTGAAGAAGGAAGTGAAGTCGTGACATTTTGTCACGGGTTGAAATTAGAAGCTCCGGACGGAAAAATGCGCGAAACCGACTGCGCCGATACGGAAGGTATGTTCCGCATAATTCAGTCTATCCCTTCGCCCAAAGCCGAACCGCTAAAGCGCTGGCTGGCCAAAGTCGGTTATGAACGCATACAAGAAATTGAAAATCCTGAATTAGCGACTAAGAGGACTAAAATGCTGTATAAGCTAAAAGGTTATCCGGACGATTGGATAGAAAAAAGAATGCGAGGCATCGCGATTAGGGAAGAGTTGACGGATGAATGGCAAAAGCGCGGCGCGGAGATAGAAAAAGACTATGAAATTTTAACCGCGGAAATTTCCAAAGCGACTTTCGGCGTTACGCCCGCGGAATATAAAAAATTTAAAGGCCTTAAACGGCAGAATCTGCGCGACCATATGGATGATTTTGAATTAATTTTGACTATGCTGGGCGAAAGAACCACGACCGAAATACACCGCACTAAAGATACTCGGGGAGTACCCCGGCTTAAAGATGACGCTAGGGTCGGCGGGCAGATTGCCGGCTCGGCCAGAAAGCAGATTGAAAGGCGAATCGGCAGATCAATAGTTTCTAAAAATAATTTTTTGGGGAATAAAAAAGGGGAAATAAAAGAAAGCAGAGAAAATAATATTTAGTTTAAGAAACCAGAGATTGCCGCGTCGGCTGATTACAGCCTCCTCGCAACGACAAGCTGTTATTATGAATAATGGGAAAAATAATATATTAGTTTGCGGCTCGTTGGCTTATGACCGGATTATGGATTTTCCCGGAAGGTTTTCCGACCATATCCTGCCGGGCAAAACGCACCTGCTGAATGTGTCGTTTGCTTTAAATGGGGTAAAAGAAAGTTTTGGCGGTACGGGCGGCAACATCGCCTATAATCTGGCGCTACTAGGCGAACGGCCCAAAATCGTTGGCGCGGCCGGTTCGGACTTCGGCAAATATAAAAAATGGCTGAAGAAAAATAAAATTAATCTGGAGCATATTAAAATCGCGCCAGCTTGCTCCACGGCTTGCGCCTATATCATGACTGATCGCGACGATAATCAGATTACGGCATATTGGCCAGGGAGTAAAATACAACCCCCCTTACCCCCCTTGTCAGGGGGGCGGTATCTGGCGATTGTGGCGCCGGATCTAGTTGCCAGAATGGTGGAATATGTTAAAATATTCAAGCGAAGGAAAATTCCTTACATTTTTGATCCCGGACAGCAGCTCACCAGCTGGGGCGCGCGCCAATTGAAATGGGCGGTTAACGGCGCCAAGGCTTTGTTCGGCAATGATTATGAAATTCAGCTGATTTTAAATAAATTAAAAATAAATTTTAGTCGATTGGAAAAGCTGGTGGAAGTTTTGGTAATTACCAAGGGCGAAAAGGGTTCGGAAATTTATCATCAAGACAAAAAGATAAAAATCCCGCCGGCCAAGCCGAAAAACACCTCGGACCCAACCGGCGCCGGCGATGCCTACCGCGCCGGGTTTATTAAAGGCTTGGTAATGGGCTGGCCGCTGGAAAAATCCGGCCGGCTGGCCGCGCTGACCGCGGTCTACACGGTGGAAAAGTACGGCACGCAGACGCATCGGTTTAGCTGGAAAGAATTAGGAGAGAGATATAGAGAAAATTTTAATGATAAATTATGAAGCATGACATTAAGGATTTAAAATTAGCCGTAGGAGGCAAGAAAAGAGTAGCGTGGGCAGCCAAAGACATGCCTGTTTTAAATTTGGTTAAAGTTAGATGGGAAAAAGAAAAACCTTTTCGCGGCGTGAAGCTGGCGGCCTGTTTGCATGTTACGGCCGAAACCGCCAATTTAATGAGAACTTTAAAAGCCGGCGGCGCCCAAGTTTTGCTTTGCGCCGCTAACCCATTGTCAACGCAAGACGACGTGGCCGCCGCCTTAGTTAAGGAATATGGCATAAATGTTTTTGCCGTTCATGGCGAAGATAGAGCTACCTACTATTCTCATCTGCGCGCGGCTTTAAACTTTAAGCCCAACATCACCATGGACGACGGCGCCGATTTGTTGTCTTTGCTTCATACCGAATATAAAAAGCAGGCGAAAAACATCTGGGGCTCAATGGAAGAAACCACCACCGGAGTAATCCGCTTGAAAGCTTTGGCAAGAGACGGCAAATTAGCCGTGCCCATCATCGCGGTCAACGACGCTAAGACCAAAAATCTGTTTGATAACCGCTATGGCACGGGCCAGTCAACCATTGACGGCATCATCCGCGCCACGGATATTTTAATCGCGGGTAAAAACGTGGTGGTGGCCGGCTACGGCTGGTGCGGCCGGGGCTTTGCCGCTCGGGCGCGCGGACTGGGCGCCAAAGTAATTATTACCGAGGTGGATAAAATAAAAGCCCTGGAAGCTTGTCTGGACGGCTTTCAAGTTATGCCCATGAAACAAGCGGCCAAAGTCGGCGACCTGTTCTGCACTTTAACCGGCGATATCAACGTAATCAGCGGCGAGCATTTTAAATTAATGAAAAACCACGCCATCGTGGCCAACAGCGGGCATTTTGACGTGGAAATAAACATTCCGGAATTGAAAAAAATGGCCGTGAAAATTAATAAAAACGCGAGAAATAATGTTGATGAGTATGTGGTCGGCCCCTCCTCCGCCAAGGCTTCGGCGGGCAAGAAAAAAAGCATTTATCTTTTGGCTGAAGGCCGGCTGGTAAATCTGGTCGCGGCCGAAGGGCATCCGGCGTCGGTGATGGATATGAGTTTCGCCACCCAGGCTTTGGCTTCTGAATTTGTGGCCAAGAATTATAAAAAATTAACTAAACAGGTCTATAATGTGCCGGAAAAATTGGAAGAGTGGATCGCGGATTTAAAACTAAAAGCCATGGGCGTTAAAATAGACAAACTAACAAGAGAGCAGGAGAAATATTTAAGGGCGTGGGAGACTGGTACATAAAAAATAGTCTGTCATTGCGAGCCTCGCATTCGGAGGCGAAGCAATCTCTGGTAAAAATCCACGTATGTGTCATTGAACCGGAGATTGCTTCGTCGCTGGCGCTCCTCGCAATGACAATAATAATTAATAAATAAAAATATTTATGCCAGAAAAACAAATTAGGTTAATTACCTCCGAATCCGTCACCGAGGGCCATCCTGATAAAATTTGCGATCAAATCAGCGACGGCATTTACGATGAAATGCTAAAACAGGACCCGGACAGCCACGCCGGAATTGAAACTTTTTGCACCACCGGTTTAGTGGTGGTAGGCGGCGAGGCCCGCACCAAAGCTTATGTTGACATTGAATCCGTGGTTAGGAGAGTTTTGCGCGACATCGGCTATGATAAGCAAGAATACGGTTTTTGCGCGGACGACGTGGGCGTGATGGTAACTTTACATGAGCAGAGCCCGGATATCGCCCAAGGAGTGGATGAAGGCAAAGGCGAATTTAAAGAGCAAGGCGCCGGCGACCAAGGCCTGATGATCGGCTATGCCACTAACGAAACTCCGGAATTTATGCCTTTGCCGATTGTTTTAGCGAATAAGCTAACTAGAAAATTGGCTCAAGTCAGAAAAAACGGCGCTTTGCCTTATCTAAGGCCTGACGGCAAAAGCCAGGTAACGATTGAATATGACAACGGCACGGCCAAACGCTTGGAAACTGTGGTAATCGCGGCCCATCATTCTAAAAACGTCAGCACTAAAAAATTGAGAAGCGATATTTTAAATAAAGTGATTAAGCCGGTCGCCGGCCGTTTGTTTGATTCCAAAACAAAAGTATTCATTAACGCTACCGGCAAGTTTGTTTTAGGCGGACCGCCGGCCGATGCCGGCCTGACCGGACGGAAAATTATAGTTGACACTTATGGCGGGGCCGCGCCGCACGGCGGCGGCGCTTTTTCCGGCAAATGCGTTTCTAAGGTTGACCGCTCGGGCGCTTATATGGCCAGATACGTTGCTAAAAATGTGGTGGCGGCGGGCTTGGCCAGCCGCTGTTTGGTGCAGGTAGCTTACGCCATCGGCGTGGCCGCGCCGGTGGGAGTTTATATTGACACTTTCGGCACCAACAAAATCTCGGAAAGCAAAATATTGGAGCTGATAAATAAGCACTTTGATTTCCGCCCCAAACAGATTATTGACCATTTAAATTTAAAGCGGCCGATTTACCAGAAGACCGCGGCTTATGGTCATTTTGGCAGGAGCGATAAAGATTTTACCTGGGAAGCGACTGATAAGGCGAAACTGCTTAAGAAAGAAGCGAGAATATAATTTTTTGTCATTGCGAGCGACCGCAGGGAGCGAAGCAATCTCTGGTTAGAATTCACGTACGTGCCATTGAACCGGAGATTGCTTCGTCGCTTAACCGCTCCTCGCAATGACAGTTAAATGGATTATGCAAAAACTATTGAAGTTAGATAAGAGTTGGGCGCTTGGCGCTTTGGCCATTATGCTGGCGGCCTTGCTCTGGAGCCTGGACGGCGTTTTCATCAGGCCGAAATTTTACGTCCTGCCGGCCGAGCTGGTGGTTTTTCTGGAGCACGCTTTGGGATTTTTGGTTTTAGGCCCGTTCATTTTTTTAAGCTGGCCGAGAATCAGGCTGCTAAAAACCAAAGAATGGCTGGCCATCGGTTGGGTCGCGTTTTTTGGCGGCGCCTTGGGCACCATCATGATTACCAAGGCCTTTTTCGCGGCCGTGGGCGGGGAGGTCACTTTCGCCACCGTAGTGCTCTTGCAAAAACTCCAGCCGGTATTTGCGCTGGTCATGGCCAGATTGGTTTTAGGAGAAAGGTTGAGGCGCTCTTTTTACGCTTGGGCGCTTTTGGCCGTCGGCGCGGCTTATTTTCTGGCTTTCGGTAAAACCGGCTTAAAGCTGGCGGAAATTAATTTAGGCCATAGCGCGGCTTTTTACGCCATCGTGGCCGCGTTCGCTTTCGGCTCATCCACGGTGTTCGGCAAACGAATCGTCAATCACCTTGATTTTAAGGCCACGGCCGCCTTGCGCTTCGGCGTTACTTCTTTTTTAGTGTTGGCTTATTCGCTGGCGACCGGCAGTATTTTCAGTATCACTTCGGTCGGCAGAATCTATTGGCAGTATCTGGCGCTGATTGTTTTTACCAGCGGCGCCCTGGCCATGTTCATTTATTATTACGGCTTAAAAAGAGTGACGGCTTCGGCCGCCACCATCCTGGAATTGTTTTGGCCGTTTTCCGCCGTGGCGCTGGATTATTTCATCAATCATAATGTTTTAAGCCCGGTTCAGCTGGCCGCCGCTGGCGCTTTGCTCTTGGCATTTTTAAAAATCGTGGTCGCGGAAAAAGCGCCCAAGTTTGAATTTAGCTCTAAAGTTAGCGGCGGGATTGGCAGGGGCCGGCGTCTGGGCTTTCCTACAATAAACCTGGATAATGACAAAATAGACATAAATTACGGTATCTATTTAGTGGAAAGTGAAATTAATGGTAAAATATATAAAGGGCTACTGCACTTCGGCCAAAAAGAAACTTTTGCTGAACCGGCTTCGCTGGAGCTGTATCTTAAGGAAACCGTGCTGGGGATTGGTGATGAAATAATAAAAATAAAAGAAATTAAAAAAATACGGGAAGTGAAAAAGTTTGCCAGCGCCGAAGAGCTTAAAGAGCAAATGAAAGTGGATTTGCGAGAGCTGGGATAATCCTAAATAATAATTTATAGTTTGCCCCCATGCTTGAATATCTCAAAAAATTTAACGCTTTGCCAGCAGAGGTGAAAGCAAAAGTATCTAGTAAAGAAGCCATCGCCGCGATTGAAGCGCTGGAAAAAAAATATCAGGTGGCCCTGGCGGCTTTGGTGATGAAAGTTATGGTTAAAGAAGTCGCGCTCGGCGAGTTAGCGGTTTATTTGGTTAAAGAAAATTTGGGTAAAATCCGGGCGGAAGAACTGGCGAGAGAATTGAAAGAAAAAATATTTTCGTTTTTGGACGCGCAAACGCCCGCGGCTAAGGGCGCCAGTTTTTTCTTTTCGGCCGACGATGAAGCCGAAATTAGAGAGTTGGCGAAAAATATCGGCCAGCTGGCCAAGATTGAAGAACCGGTTGTTCCGGTTGTTCCGGTTGAGCGAAAGCTTGAAGAAGTCATTAGGCGCGCGCAAATTAATTTCGGCTCGGTTGAACTGGCCGACCGATTCTCCCAGATTTTAAAAACTTACCTGCGCGGCATTAGAAACCGCCTGGAAACAAAAATGACTTTGGTCAAGCCGTTTTTAAACGGCGGCCTAAGCTTTGACCATGATTCGGCGGAAAAAGTCATGGTGCTGGCCGATAAAGCCATTAAGGCCAAGCCGGGCGAAACCATGGCGCCACCGCCAAAAATCAAATTGCCGGAATTGGCGGCAATCGGCCGGGAGGCGGCTTACGATTTTTCCCGTTTAAAAAAGTTAGATACCGGCCATGAGTTGCCCGCTCCGCCCAAGCCGGTCGCGCCGCCGGCCGCCGCCGGCCAGATGCCCCTGATTAAGCGCCGCTTTGAGGCGGAGAATTTAAGCCAAAGCACTAAGGCCAGGATTGAAGACGTTAAATTCGTGCCTAAAGTCATGGGGCCGATTGATGAGATAAAATACCTGGATTTGACGGCTTTCCGCCGGTTGGGCGGCGATCCGTTTAAAACCGCGGAAAAGATTAAAAGCAAACTGGCTTTATTGGAAGAGGAAAGTTACGGCAAAAGACTTGAGGGAATAAAGGCTTGGCGGCTAAGCCCGATTTTTAAGTTATATTTGGCGCTCGGCGGTTTGAGCATTAGTGCCAACAAGCCGATTGATGTTATAATAGAAGAAAGAAAATTGGCCGGCGGAGAGTATTTAACGGCCGATGAGTTCAGGGCGATTATGGATTTAAATAAAAATCTGCGCTTTTAGATTTTTATGCAGCAATTCGTGGTGCCACAATTCATTGACGTTGAAGATAAGATTATCGGCCCGATTACCACCAGGCAATTTTTAATCCTCTTAACCGGGGCGCTAATTATCGGCCTGGCCTACAAGCTGTTTGATTTCACTTTGTTCGTCGTTTTTTCTTTGTTGGTTTTAATGGTTGCCGGCGTGGTCGCTTTTTTAAGAATAAACGGCCGGCCGTTTCATTATTTCATTTTAAATTTAATTCAAACTTTTAGGCGGCCGAAATTAAGGGTTTGGTATCGCGATTTTAAAGATTTCCAGCTTGATTACGGCGTTGAAGAAAGTCTGGCGGCGCCTTCAGCCAAGCCGACAGAAAAATACTATACCGCCTCCCGCTTAGCCGAATTATCATTGATTGTTGATACTAGAGGAGCTTATCAGGGAGAAGGCGAGGCCAGCCAAGTAAAAGTGGCCAGAGAAGTAATTTAATGAGATTTTTATTATGGCCAATAAATTAACCAGAAATAAAATAACCGCCGAAACCCAGCAGTATTTGGATATTGCCGAATTCCGCGAAGACACCGTCATTATGCGCGACGGCAGTTTGCGCGCGGTTTTGTTGGCGTCCAGCATTAATTTTGCCTTAAAAAGCGAGGATGAGCAGACCGCCATTATTTCGGCTTACGTGGGATTTTTAAATAACATTGATTTTCCCCTGCAAATCGTCATCCAGTCGCGGGAATTAAATATTGACAATTATCTGGGCAGGTTAAGACAGAAAGAAAAAGAGCAGACTAACGAACTTCTGAAAATCCAGACCGGCGAATATTTGCAATATGTCACCGAGCTGATTTCGTTGGGGAAAATTATGAATAAAAGATTTTACGTGGTGATTTCTTACAGCCAAACGTCGGATAAGAAGAAGGGTTTTTTCTCAAGGCTCCTAGATTCTTTAAGGCCGGCCTCGCTTTTAAAAATGAAAGAGGAAAGATTTTTAAAAAGGCGGGCCGAGCTTACCCGCCGAGTGGAAAATGTCATCGGCGGCTTAGGCTCGATGAGCATTAATGCCGTGCCATTGGATACGCAAAGCTTGATAGAGTTATTTTATAATACTTATAACCCGGAAACCTCGGTTAACCAACGGTTGGCCGAGGTCGGCCAGTTAAGGATAGCGGAATAAATTTATTTATGTTTAATCCGGCGCAAGTAAAACAACAAGAAACCGAAACGGCTAAGTCCAGGGCTCAAGCCGCCGTGGCCGAGACCGAGCGGGTCGAGGCGGCGGCGACGCTCACCCGCGAGCTGGTGGAAGAGGAAAAATCATACCGGCGGGGCGCGCTGTCCATCAGAGATTTGATTTCTCCGGCGGCGATTGAAGTCAGCCCGGATTTTTTAAGGCTGGGCGCGAAGTTCGTCAGGACGATTTTTGTGATAAATTATCCGCGCTACATCAGCGTCGGCTGGTTCGCGCCGATTGTCAATTTAAATTCCACTTTTGACATTTCGATGTTTTTCTATCCGGTGGAAAGCGCCGTGGTTTTGGACCAGCTGAAGAAAAAAGTCGGCAATTTGGAAGCGCAGATTATTTCCGACGCGGAAAAGGGGGCGGCCCGAGACCCTTTGCGCGAAACCGCTCTTAGAGACATTGAAGCTTTGCGCGACGCTTTGACCCAGGGCGTTGAAAAATTTTTCCAATTCGCTCTCTACGCGACCCTGTATGCCGATTCCAAGCCGGAGCTTGATAAATTGTCCGATGAAGTGGAAAATATTTTCGGCTCGCGGCTGGTTTATTCCAAGCGGGTATTTTATCAGGCCGAGCAAGGCTTTAATTCAACTTTGCCTTTGGCCAACGACGAGTTGTATATCGCTTTTAACATGAATTCTTCGCCGATCGCCTCGTCTTTTCCTTTCATTTCCTCGGAGCTGACTTCCGACAGCGGCATTCTTTACG
>MNZH01000035.1 GCA_001873515.1 Parcubacteria group bacterium CG2_30_45_37
CGGCGTGTTTTTAAGCTTCGGCGAAAATTTGGAAGGCCTGATTCATATTTCGGAGCTGGCTTGGCAGCGGATTGACGATCCGTCGGACTTATTTAAAGTCGGCGACAAAATAAAGGCCGAGATTATCTCCATTGAAGGCTCAAAGATATTTTTATCAGCCAAGAAATTATTAACCGACCCCTGGCAGGAGGTGGACAAGAAATACCAGGTCGGGCAAAAAGTTAGCGGTACGATTCTTAAAATTAATCCTTTCGGCTTGTTCGTGGAGCTGGATAAAGATATCCATGGCCTGGCGCATATCAGCCAATTGGGGCTTCCGGCCGGCCGGAAAATTAACGAAGTTTATAAAATCGGCGAGCGGCAAGACTTCACGGTGGTTTCTCTTGAACCCAAAGACCATCGCCTGGGGCTGGCGGTCGCCGCCAAGGTTGAGGCGGCGGCAGAAACTAAAGTTGAGGTTGAGACCGAAGCGGAGAAAAAGCCTAAAACTAAGAAAACTAAATCCGTTAAAGCCAAAGACAAGACGGAAAAAAAGAAGAAAGAAAAATAGAGTTTTAAATAAAGGGCGCCCCGGCCAGCGGAGCGCTCTTTTATAGATTTGCAAATTATCGGCAATTATAATATAATCTTATCATAAATATGAAAAGTTTAATTAAGAATTTTCTGGTATTTTTCACGGTGTTTTTGCTGATGGCCGCGGTTTTTAGCCGGTTCGGCGGCGCTGGCCAGAAAGCGGCCTCGGTTGGCATAGAAACTTTGGTCAGCCAGCTTAATAACCAGGCAGTGGCGCAAGTCGCCATTGTCGGCGATAAAATAGAGTTAACTTTAAAAAATGGCCAGAGCCAGACCGTGAAAAAAGAGCCGGGCGACACCTTTTCGCAAATTGTTAAAAATTTTAATATTGAGCCGGCTAAGTTAAGCGGCGTTAAAATTGAAGTGCGGGCCGACCAAGGCCTGGATTATTGGCTGGCGGCGATTTTGCCGTTTTTACTGCCGTTTTTATTAATCAGCGTTTTTATCTATTTTATGATGCGGTCAGTCCAGGGCGCCAATTCCAAGGCCCTGATGTTCGGCCAGTCGCAGGCTAAAGAAGCCGGGCGTGAATTTAAGGGCAAAATAACTTTTAAAGACGTGGCCGGCGTCAAAGAGGCCAAGGCCGAGCTGGCCGAGGTGGTGGAATTTTTAAGAAGCCCCAAGAAATTTTCCGAAGTGGGGGCGCGCACGCCGCGCGGCGTCTTGCTGCTGGGCTCTCCGGGCACGGGCAAAACACTACTCGCCCGGGCGGTGGCCGGCGAGGCCAGCGTGCCGTTTTTTTCCATCTCCGGCTCGGAGTTCGTGGAAATGTTCGTCGGCGTGGGCGCTTCGCGCGTCAGAGATTTGTTCCATAAAGCCAAAAAGAGCGCGCCTTGCATAGTTTTTATTGATGAAATTGACGCGGTCGGACGCCGGCGCGGCGCCGGCCTGGGCGGCTCGCACGACGAACGCGAGCAGACCCTAAACCAGATTCTGGTGGAAATGGACGGCTTTGACCCCAATACTAACGTAATCGTGATTGCCGCCACCAACCGGCCGGACGTTTTAGACCCGGCGCTACTCCGGCCCGGGCGGTTTGACCGGCGGGTGATTTTAGACGAGCCGAATTTGGCCGACCGAGAGGCGATTTTAAAAGTGCATTCCAAACAAAAGCCCTTGGGCAAAGAGGTGAGCTTAAAAAGAGCGGCCGAAAGAACCCCGGGGTTCACCGGCGCCGATTTGGCCAATTTATTAAACGAAGCCGCGATTTTGGCGGCCATGAAAAACAAAAAAATTATTGACATGGAAGATATTTTCGCCTCGGTGGAGAAAGTTATGCTCGGGCCGGAAAGAAAATCCAGAATTTTATCAGTTAAAGAAAAAAAGATTACGGCTTACCATGAAGCCGGCCATGCTATCGTGGCGCATTTTATGCCCAACGCCGACCCGGTGCAAAAAGTTTCCATTATCGCGCGCGGCCAGGCCGGCGGCTATACTTTGAAGCTGCCCCTGGAAGACAAACACATGTACACCAAGACCGAATATGTTGAAGAGATCGCGATTTTACTGGCCGGTTATGTTACCGAGCGGGAAATTTTCGGCCAGGTTACCACCGGCGCCACTTCGGATTTGCGCCGCGCCACCGGCTTAGCGCGAAAATTAATCACCGACTACGGCATGAGCGAAACTTTGGGCCCGCGCACTTTCGGCGAAAAAGACGAGATGATATTTTTAGGCCGGGAGATTCATGAGCAGAGGGATTACAGCGAGAAAGCGGCCGAGCAGATTGACAAGGAAATTTCCAACTTCATTGACCAGGCGGTTCATCAGGCCAAAGGTTTGGTTAAAACTAGGCGCGAGTTTTTAGAAAAGACCGTCGCCGCCCTGCTAGAAAAGGAAACTCTAGAAAAGGAAGAATTTGAAAGTATCGTGGGCGAGAAGGCAAAGGCGGAGTAAGTTTCTTGACGCTTTTAAAATATGCTATAATAGAGGTATTAATAATTAGCTTCGCTAAATTAGCGATTAGGGAGGAGTTATGCCATTTTATCGAAATATTTTAAAACAAGCTTGGTGCTTAACTTGGCGCAATAAATATCTTTGGTGGTTCGGGATTTTTGCCGCTCTCTTAGGCAATGGCGGCGAATTTGAAATTTTATTTAATAATACCGGCGCTAACCCCAGCCAGGCCATGTTTCCGGCCTGGCAAGGAGTAGCTTCAACCGGCGTGTTTAGCTGGCAGACTTTAGCCAATGTCGGAGACTTGTTCGCCCGCGACACTTTAAATATAATTTTAGTTTTATTGACTTGCTTGATTGTTTTGGCGGTCTTTTTATTTTTAGTTTGGCTGGTGGTGGTTTCCCAGGCGGCGATTGTCAATAATTCGGCGGCCATCATTAAGCAGAAGGGACCGGCTTTAAGAGAGGGTTTTAACGCCGGCATTTTAAATTTTTGGCCGGTTTTGGGCTTAAATGTTTTGGTCAGGGTCATTATCTACGCATTGCTCGTGGCCATTAGTTTGCCGGCGATTTATTTCAGCGCCAATTTTTCCGCCAAAGTTTTTTATTTCGTCGCTTTAATTATAATGGTGGTGGCGGCGATCGTTCTATCTTTCATCGCCAAATACGCCATTGCTTACGTAGTGATTAATAAAAGCCGGGTCGGCCGCGCCATTAGCCAAAGCTGGCGGCTGTTTAAAGAAAATTGGCTCATCAGTTTTGAAATGGCCGTGATTTTGTTTATTATTAATTTACTGGTCGGTCTTGGCATTGTTTTGGCGATTTTAACTTTGGCCGTGCCATTTTTATTCTTAAGTTTAATTTTCTTTTACGCCTTTGCCGCGGTCGGCTCATGGTTGGTCGCCCTGTTGGCTTTCGCCTGTTTCATCGCCGTTATAGTTTCAACCGGCGCGGCTTTAGCGGTTTTCCAGATTGCTTCCTGGACCGGTTTATTCATGGAATTGGATAAAAAGGGCGGCACGGCCAAATTGGTCAGGGTAATCAATAATATGGTGAAGGCATAAAGTTATGTAATTTAGTAAAATTCCCCGAGCCCCCTTTATTAAAGGGGGTTTTGTAAATTGCAAATTTAGCGGATTTATGGCAAAATGGGAGTATTATGATTTCATATTTAAAGGGAAAAATTTTAAGCAAAGGCGGTGGCTTTGCGGTGGTAGAGGTTAATAATATTGGCTATCAGATATTTATTTCACCCCTCGTACATGCTGATTTGGCCGTGGGCCAGGAGGTTGAGTTTTACACTCATCAATATGTGCGCGAAGACGCTTTGAGTTTATATGGCTTTAAAGACGCGGCCGAGCTGGAATTGTTTGAACTGCTTTTGGCCATTTCCGGCATCGGGCCTAAATCCGCTTTGGGCGTTATGTCCATCGCCACGGTGGCCGACATTAAAGAGTCAATCGCGCGCGGCGACCCGGCGCTGCTCACCAAAGTTTCCGGCATCGGCCGCAAAACCGCGGAGCGGGTAGTCTTGGAATTAAGAGAGAAAATTTTTAAATTAAGCGGCGGCGTAAAAATCGGCGCGGGCGTTAGCTCGGGCGATGAAATTGACGCCTTAATGACGCTGGGCTATTCGCTCTCGCAGGCGCGCGAAGCTTTGAACGGCGTGGATGCGAAAATAAAAGATTCGGGCGAGCGTATTAGGCAGGCGCTAAAAAAATTAGGTAAATAGCCGCTCACAACTACAATGGAAATAATCAATCTAACTAACAAACAACAACTGAACAATTTCGTGGGCGGGCAACCGCACGCCCAGTTTTTGCAGTCCTGGCAATGGGGGGAGTTCCAGGAAAAAGTCAGCGGCCAAGTCTGGCGCTTAGGGGTACTGGACAATAACGAGCTGGTCGCCAGCGCCAAAGTTATTACCAAAAATTTGCCCATGGGTAAAAAATATTTTTATTGCGGCCGCGGGCCGGTGGTGGCCGTCGGAGCGGATGAAAGGCAAGCGGTTGAGCCGCTGTTTAAAGAAATTGAAAAATTAGCCGGGCAAGCTGGCATCATGTTTTTGCGCTTTGACCCGCTAAAGCAATCAACAATTACGAATTATCAACTGTCAATCGTAAAAACTCTTGACGTTCAGCCCAGTAAAACGCTGATATTGGATTTAGCCCAGACCGAAGCTGAACTGTTAAAACAAATGCGCCAAAAAACCAGATATAATATTAATTTAGCGGAGAAAAAAGGGGTTAGTGTCGTGGCAGCGGATAAAACCAGGTTTGAAGAATTCTGGAGCTTACTAGATCAGACGGCCGGCCGGGATAAATTCCGTTTGCACGGGCGGAATTATTACCGAGCCATGCTGGAAATTAACGACAATCCGGTAAAATTATTTTTTGCCCAATACCAAAACCGACCGATTGCCACCGCCTTGGTTTGTTTTTTCGGCGATACGGCTACCTATCTTCACGGCGGTTCGGCCAGCGAAGAGCGCAATGTCATGGCGTCTTATCTTTTGCAATGGCACAATATCAAATTAGCCAAACAGCTAGGTTATAAATATTATGATTGGCACGGCATTGACGAAACCAGGTGGCCGGGCGTGACCAGGTTTAAAAAAGGTTTTGGCGGGTTTGAGGTTAATTACCCTGGTACTTTTGATTTGGTGTTTGATACGGGCTGGTATAGTATTTATAAGATGGTCAGGAGAGTCAGGCGGACGTTTTAATTGTCATTGCGAGCGACTGAAAGGAGCGAAGCAATCTAACGGATAATTTGCTAAGTTAATAGTTCGTGAGATTGCTTCGTCGCTACGCTCCTCGCAATGACAGATACTCGTTATTATGGATAAATTTTTACATATTATTAAACGTTATATTCCTCATAAACTTTTTAAGGCTCTGCAGCCGGCTTATCATTGGCTGCTAGCCGCTTTGGCCGCCGCTTGGCACGGCTGGCCGTCGGATAAATTAATCGTTATCGGCGTAACCGGCACTACGGGTAAAACCACCAGCATTTATCTAATGGCTAAGATGTTATCTGCGGCTGGATATAAAACTGGCTTTACTTCCACTGCTATATTTTCCGACGGCAAAAATGAATGGTTGAACGACAAAAAAATGACCATGACCGGCCGGTTTTTTACCCAAAAAATGCTAAAGCGCATGGTGAAAAATAACTGCCAATACGCCTTAGTGGAAACCACTTCGCAAGGCATAGAGCAATACCGCCACCGCTTCATTAATTATGATATTTTAGTTTTTACCGGCCTATATCCGGAACATATTGAAGCGCATGGCAGTTTTGAAAAGTATAAACTGGCCAAGGGCGAATTGTTTAAACACTTGAAAAAATGCCGGACCAAATACGCGGATGATAAAAAAAGAATAGTTAAGACCGACAGCGGATTTAAAAAGATTGAGTCTAACCGGGTTAAAAAAATCACCATCGTTAACGCGGACGACCAGCAGGCGGAATACTTTTTAAGTTTTTGGGCGGAAGAGAAATGGGGGTATAAAGTCAAAAGTCAAAAGTCAAAAGTCAAAAGTCAAATCAATCTTGTGGAATATGGAAAAATTAAAAATAATAATCAGGGCATAAAATTTGAAGTGAACGAAACTGAAATAGAATTAAATCTGTTGGGCGAATATAACGCCGCGAATGCCATGAACGCGGTTTCTCTAGGCTTAAGCCAGGGTATAAATTTAGAAAAAATAAAAATCGGTTTGGAAAAAATTAAAGGCGTGCCGGGCAGGATGGAGCTGATAACCTCACCCCAGCCCTCTCCTTCTAAAGGAGAGGGGGCAGGTTTTACCGTGATAGTGGATTACGCCTTTGAACCCGAGGCGTTAAAGAAAATTTATAATACTATTTTAAAATTAGAACATAATAAAATCATCCACGTTTCAGGTTCGGCCGGCGGCGGCCGCGACGTGGCGCGGCGGCCAAAATTGGGGGCATTAGCTGGTAAGCAGGCCGATATTGTGATTGTGACTAACGAAGACCCGTATGATGATGACCCGAAAATCATTATTGACCAAGTGGCAGCCGGGGCGGCTGACGCTGGTAAAGCGGTAAATCAAAATTTGTTTAAAATAGAAGACCGGCGCGAAGCCATTAAAAAAGCTTTATCGCTGGCGCAAACTGATGATATTGTTTTAATCACCGGTAAAGGCTGTGAACAGGCGATCTGCGTGGCTGAAGGCAAAAAAATTAAATGGGACGATAGGGAAGTTGTTAAAGAAGAATTGAAGAAGTTAGAAAAAAATAAATAAATAGGCAAGATATGCGGTGAAGAAATGAAACGAGAGTTCTTAAAAAATTTATAATAATGCGTGCCGGTATTATAGAGGCAATGGGTAAATCATATATTATCGCTAAAATTAAAGAAAATTAATTAGACTTGAAAAAATATTGATAATTTCCCTTAAAATACTTGACAAGCAGAATAATAGTTGTTAGTATTGAATAAGTTTTCAACAAGTAAAAAATTTGGTAAATAATAATAAATTCTTTGCTGGCTGGATCCCTAGTTTACACGGGGATGACAGAAAAAAATCAAACGGCTCCGCACGAAAGAATTCTCGCGGGATGGGATGTTAGGCTCGGCCGTTTTTTTGTTATAAAAATCTTCATGCGTTTAATAGCCACTTTTTTAAACTAAAAATAAGTGATGGCTTATCTCTCTAATTAAATATTTTGCCTTTAACTAAAACTAAACTCTCGGGTTGAGGTTTTTTTGGTTTTTAAAATAATCCCCCTAACCCCCTTTATCAAGGGGGCATAAAAAATTATGACCATCAAATCTAGACAAGCGGACCGCAAATTTTTTACCGAAAGCAAGGCGGCGATTGATTTGCCGGATTTGATTGAAATCCAGAAAGATTCTTATAATTGGTTTTTGCGCGAAGGACTGAAGGATTTGTTTGAAGAAATTTCGCCAATTACCGATTTTATCGGCCGCGACTTGGAATTGACTTTCGCGGATTATTATTTAGATGAGCCGAAATTTGATGAAAGCGAAAGCAAGGCGAAAAATATCACCTTTGAAGCCTCTCTAAGGGTTAAAGCCAAACTGACCAATAAAAAAACCGGCCAAGTAGTCGCCCGGGAAGTGTTTTTGGGCGACTTTCCTTTAATGACCCAAAACGGCACCTTTATCGTCAACGGCATTGAGAGAGTGGTGGTGTCGCAATTAATCAGGAGCGCGGGCGTAATTTTTACTTCGGAATTCATCAAGGGCAAAAAATATTACGGCGCCAAAGTTATCCCTAACCGCGGCGCTTGGCTGGAAATTGAAACCGATGCCGCCGGCGTTATTTGGGTGCGGATTGACCGCAAAAGAAAAGTGGCCATCACTTCCTTATTTCGGGCGTTCGGCTATTCTTCTGATGAAGAAATCAAACAACTATTTGCCGGTCCGGACGCGGTTATCGCCGGTCCCAATGGCCAGGAAAATATTTTAACTTATATCGAGGCGACCATTGAGAAAGACGCGGCTAAAAATGAAGCCGAAGGCTTAAAGGAAGTCTATAAAAGAATCAGGCCAGGCGACCTGGCCACCACCGACAACGCCAGGCAGTTGATTCATTCCATGTTTTTCCGCTTTGACCGCTATGACTTTGACCGCGTCGGCCGCTATAAAATGAATAAAAGGTTCGGTTTGGACGTGCCCAACAATAAGGAAAACCGGGTTTTGCGGCGCGAAGATTTAGTGGCCATTGTCAAAGAAGTCGTCAGATTAAATATTACCCAAGAGCGGGAAGACGATATTGACCATTTAGGCAACCGCCGCGTCAGGGCCATCGGCGAACTAATTCAGAATAAATTCAGGGTCGGGCTGGCGCGGATGGAAAGAATTATCAGGGACCGGATGAGCATTATGGACATTGAAAGCCTGACGCCGAACAAATTAATCAACGCCCGGCCGGTCATCAGCGTGGTTAAGGAATTTTTTATGTCTTCCCAGCTGTCGCAATTCATGGACCAGACCAATCCTTTGGCCGAACTGGAGCATAAGCGCCGGCTGTCGGCCATGGGGCCCGGGGGACTTACCCGCGAACGGGCCGGCTTTGAAGTGCGCGACGTGCACACCACCCACTATAGCCGCATTTGCCCGATCGCCACGCCGGAAGGTCCGAACATCGGCCTGGTCGGCCACTTAGCCAGTTACGCCAGGCTGAATTCTTACGGCTTCATTGAAGCGCCTTACCGCGTGGTTTTGCACGACGTCAAAAACGACCCGGCGGTAACCCTGGGAAAAATCGCGCGCCAGGATTTATCGGAAATTCATGGAGACGAAACCGGTCCTTCGGCTGCGCTCAGGACAGGCAAGCTGATCATTAAAGCCGGCGAAACCATTGATAAAAAAACCGCGGTCGAGCTTAAAGAAAAAATAGGCCATGTTACCATACCGATTGTGCCGACCATAACCGACGAAATTGTTTACCTGGACGCTTTTGAAGAAGAAAAATACATTACCGCGGCTTCGACCGCGCCGTTTGACCAAGACGGCCATTTTACGGTTAACAAGACTGAAGCCAGAAAATACGGCCAGCCCTCAATCGAGCCGGTGGAAAAAATTGATTTACTCGGCGTGGCGCCCAACCAAATCGTCTCGGTGGCCACCTCGCTGATTCCTTTTTTGGAACATGATGACGGCATCAGGGCTTTAATGGGCACTAACATGCAGCGCCAGGCCGTGCCGCTCATAACCGCCGAGGCGCCGATTGTGGGCACGGGCGTGGAAGCGCGCGCCGCCCGGGATTCCGGCCATATTATTTTGGCCGAAAGCGACGGCGAAATCGTTAAAGTTGAAGGCGGCTCCTTTGAGGTTAAAGACAAAAAAGGCAAAATCAAAAAATATGTTTTAAATAAATTCCTGCGCTCCAACGCTTCCACCTGCATCAACCAGCGGCCGATTATTAATCGCGGCGATAAAGTCAAGAAAGGCGATGTCTTAACCAACAGTTCGGCCGTGGACTCGGGCGAGTTGTCGCTCGGACGCAACGTTTTGGTGGCTTTTATGACCTGGGAAGGCTTTAATTATGAGGACGCGGTGATTATTTCCGAGAGGTTAATAAAGCAAGACGTTTACTCCTCCATTCACATAGAAAATTATACCATTGACGTGCGCGACACCAAGCTGGGTCCGGAGTTGATTACCAACGACATCTCCAACATCAGCGAAGAAAAATTGAAAGATTTGGACGAGCGCGGCATCGTCCGCGTCGGCGCCGAAGTTTCTTCGGGCGACATTTTAGTGGGCAAAATTACGCCTAAGGGCGAAACCGAATTGTCGGCTGAAGAAAAACTGCTTAGAGCCATTTTCGGCGAAAAAGCCAAAGACGTCAGGGACTCCTCCCTCTACCTGGAACACGGCGAACACGGTAAAGTGGTTGACATTAAGATTTTTTCCCGCGAAGAGGGCGACAAATTGTCCGCCGGCGTGATTCAATCAATTCAGATAACCGCGGCCAATTTAAGAAAGATTCAGGTGGGCGATAAAATGGCCGGCCGCCACGGCAACAAAGGCGTCATTTCTAAAGTAGTGCCGATTGAAGACATGCCTTATCTGGCGGACGGCACGCCGATTGACATAATTTTGTCGCCTTTGGGCGTGGTTTCCAGAATGAACCTGGGCCAGCTCCTAGAAACTCATTTAGGTTTCGCGGCCCATAAATTAAATTATAAAGTGGCCGTACCGCCGCTCAACGGCATTTCCGAAGAGCAGATTAAAGAGGAGTTAAAAAAAGCCGGCCTGCCCCAAGACGGCAAAGTGACGCTTTACGACGGCAAAACCGGCGAGCCTTATGATAATAAAGTGGTGGTTGGCTATAAATACATGCTTAAACTTAACCACATGGTGGAAGACAAGATGCACCAGCGCTCCATCGGCCCCTATTCTTTAATTACCCAGCAGCCGCTCGGGGGCAAGGCCCAATTCGGCGGCCAGCGTTTTGGCGAAATGGAAGTCTGGGCGCTGGAAGCTTACGGCGCCGCCCATTGCCTGCAGGAAATTTTAACCATTAAATCAGACGACGTGCCGGGTCGGAGCAAAGCTTACGAGTCAATCATCAAGGGTGAACCGATCCGCAAGCTGAACGTGCCGGAGTCATTTAACGTTTTAGTCAGAGAATTAAAAGGTTTATGTTTGGACGTGGAGTTGATGCAGGGCGACCAGGTAGTGGAGCTGGAGCGGCCGGCGGATGACCGGCCGGCGGAAGATCGGGAGAGAAGGCCGGCGGAAACTAATAAAGAATAATAAATTTACATAAAATATTACATTCATATGCTTAATCCGATAAAGACCACTGATTTTGACGCCATCAAGCTGAAATTAGCTTCGCCGGAGGCGATTTTATCTTGGTCTCACGGCGAAGTTACCCGGCCGGAAACCATTAACTATCGCACGCAGAAGCCGGAAAAGGACGGGCTGTTTTGCGAGCGCATTTTCGGGCCGTCAAAAGACTGGGAATGCTATTGCGGCAAATACAAAAAAATCCGCTATAAAGGCATCATCTGCGACAAGTGCGGCGTGGAAGTGACCCGTAGCCTGGTGCGGCGCGAGCGCATGGGCCACATCAAACTGGAAGTGCCGGTAAGCCATATTTGGTTTTTGCGCGGCACTTCTTCCAAAATCGGTTTGATTTTGGACTTGTCCATGCAAGCCCTGGAAAAGGTGGTCTATTTTGCCAGTTTCATTATCGCCGACGTTAACGAAGAGCTGCGCCAGGCTACCATTGAGCAGATTAAGCAGGAATATAAAAATAAGCGCAAGGCCATTGAGACCGATTTCGGCCGCCAGGCCAATGAAATTAAAAATAAGAAAGGCAAGCTCTTAGCCCAGGGCAAGAGCGAATTTGAAATTGCCGACGCTTTAAATCAGGAAATTGCCGCCTTGGAGAAAATAAAGAATGATAAGCTGGACGATTTGGAGCAGGCTTTTGACCAAGCGCAGAGGGAGTTAAAGGATTTAAAGCCTTTAACCATAATTTCCGAAAGCCTGTACCAGAATTTAAGTTTGAAATACGGCCATATCTTTACGGCCGATATCGGCGCGGACGCGGTTAGAAAGCTTTTAGAAAAAATTGATTTGGATAAAACCATCGCCAGCCTGGAAAAAGAGCTGGCCGAGGCGATTGACTCAAAAAAAGACAAACTAGTTAGACGTTTAAAATTGTTAAAGAGCCTAAGGGCCAATCAGCTTCGCCCCGAATGGATGATTTTGACCGTGGTGCCGGTGATACCGCCGGATTTAAGGCCGATGGTGCCGCTGGACGGCGGCCGCTTCGCCACTTCTGATTTGAATGATTTATATCGCCGCATCATTAACCGCAATAATCGCTTAAGGCAATTGATTGACCTTAACGCGCCGGAAGTTATCTGCCGCAATGAAAAAAGAATGTTGCAGGAAGCGGTTGACGCTCTGGTTGACAATTCCATCAGGCACGGCAAAACCGTGGTGGCTTCCACCGGCCAAAAGAGAATGCTAAAGTCTTTGGCCGATTCTTTAAAAGGCAAACAGGGCCGCTTCCGGCAGAATTTGTTGGGCAAAAGAATTGATTACTCCGGCCGCAGCGTCATCGTGGTTAATCCTAATCTGAATTTGGACCAATGCGGCCTGCCCAAGCGCATGGCTTTGGAACTGTTCAAACCGTTTATAATTTCCAAGCTGATTAACAAAGAAATCGTCCATAACGTCAGGAGCGCTTCCCGTTATATTGAATCAGGCAAAGAAGAGGTCTGGGATATTTTAGAGGACATTGTTAAAGGTGCTTATGTGATGCTAAACCGCGCGCCGACTTTGCATCGCTTGGGTATTCAAGCTTTTAAGCCGGTTTTAATTGAAGGCTTGGCCATTCAGATCCATCCTTTGGTCTGCACGGCTTTTAACGCCGACTTTGACGGCGACCAAATGGCGGTGCACGTGCCTTTGACCGAAGAAGCCATCGCCGAAGCGCGCGACATCATGCTGTCCAGCCATAACCTGCTTAAGCCGGCAACCGGCGATCCGGTGGTGGCGCCCAACCAGGACATTGTCTGGGGAGTTTTCTATATTACCAGCATTGACCAAGATTATTCGGCCGCGGATGAAAAGAAACTGAAAAATTTTTATTCGCCCCAAGACGCCAAGCTGGCCTATGACCTGAAGAACATAAAATTACAGCAAACCATCCGGGTGATGATTGACGGCAAGCTGGCGATTACCACCGTGGGCCGGATTGTCTTTAACGAAGTTCTGCCGCCGAAACTTCGTTTCGTCAATGAAGTAGTGGGCAAAGGCAAGATTAAAGGACTGGTTAAAGAATGCTTGAGGCATTATGGCGAGCAAGCCACCATCGACTTATTGGACAAAATGAAAAAAACCAGTTTTAAGTATATTACTAAAAGCGGCCTGTCTTGGGGCATGGACGATATTCCCCAGCTTCATGAAAAAGACGAAATGATCATGGAAGCCAGCCGCCAAGCCGAAGAAATCGGCGAGCAATACCGCGATGGCCTGTTAACCGACAGCGAACGTTATAGTAAAATTATTGAGCTTTGGACCAACGTCAAAGAAAGGGTGATGGACGTTTGCCGCCAGCATTTGGCAAAAAACGGCCCGGTTTATTCCATGATTGAATCCGGCGCGCGCGGCTCCTGGGCGCAATTGACGCAGATTTTGGGCATGAAAGGACTGGTGACTTCCCCTTCGGGCGATATTATTGAGTTGCCGGTCAAGGGAAATTTTAAAAAAGGCTTTAGCGTTTTGGAATATTTTATCGCCACGCACGGCGTGCGTAAAGGTTTATCGGATACGGCCTTGAGGACTTCCAATGCCGGTTATCTAACGCGGCGACTGGTTGACGTTTCCCAGGATATCATCGTGGTTAAAGACGACTGCGGCGATAAGGCCGGGCTCTTAATTACCAAAAAAGAAAGCGACGAGATGAGCGAGAATTTGTTTAAGCGCATGACCGGCCGTTTTTTGGCCGCTGATTTAAAAAACAAGTCCGGTAAAATTTTAGTCAAGGCCGGCGAATTGATTACCGAGGAAATCGCGGAAAAAATCGGTAAAGAAGATATCGCCGAAGTCAGGGTTAGGTCAGTTTTAACTTGCAAAGTCCATCGCGGCATCTGTTCTAAATGCTATGGCTACGACCTGGCTTACAACAAACCGGTAAAAATCGGCACGGCCGTGGGCATCATCGCCGCCCAATCAATCGGCGAGCCGGGCACGCAGCTTACCATGAGAACCTTCCATACCGGCGGCGTAGCCGGGCAGGAAGATATTACCCAGGGGCTGCCTCGCGTTGAAGAAATTTTTGAAGGCCGGCCGCCCAAGAAAAAAGCTTTTATCGCCGACGTGGCCGGTCAGGTTAAAATTGAAACCGCCCAGCGGACCATCGCCAACGAAAGCGGTGACATGATCATTTCCAATCCGCAGTCTAAGATTTTGAAAATTTATTATCAGGGCCAGGAATCGGATAAATATCATTTTAACGAAGCCGTCAAGGAAGCGGTGGCGGAGAGCAAGGGTAATAAAAAGCAAGCAGTTCACCCGGTCAAATCCGGCAAGGCCGGTGCGGCGAAGCCGCAATTTGACGGGGTGAAGCTGTTGGTTAAGGACGGCGCGGCGGTCAATAAAAATACCGATTTATTTTCGGTGGGCAAAAAAGTTTTTAAAGCCAAAAAAGCCGGGTTAGTCAAAGTTGAAGACCGGCAGGTAAAAGTTATTTATGAGGTGGAAAAAGTTAAAGAATACATCGTGCCCAAAAGCTTCGGCATCTGGGTGAAAGACGGCGATAAAATCAAGGTCGGCGACCAACTAACCGAAGGTTCGCTTGATTTGCACCAGCTTTATAAGCTGCGCGGCAAACTGGAAGCGCAGAAATACATTATTAAAGAAATCCAGTACGTTTATTCTTCCCAAGGCCAGCCGTTAAACGATAAGCATATAGAAATTATCGCTCATCAGATGTTCTCGCGCGTCTACATTAACGATGCCGGCGATACGGATTTGTTGCCTGGCGAGATTGTGGAAAAAGCGATTTTTGACCGAACTAACGAGGAATTTAAAGACAAAAGCAAGAAATTGGCGCAAGGCGAAGAATTGCTGTTGGGCATTACCAAAGCCTCTTTAACCACTAACAGTTTCCTGTCGGCGGCTTCATTTCAGGAAACCGCCAGAGTGCTGATTGACGCGGCGGTTACCGGCAAGATTGACCATCTGGAAGGGCTTAAAGAAAATGTAATTATCGGCCGGCCGATTCCGGCCGGCACGGGTTACGTGGCGAAAGGTAATTAATTGGTTTACCCCGTTAAATAGCGCTCCGCGCTAATTTTGCCGAAGGCAAAATTATTTAACTGGGTGAATTTGTTCTTTTAGATATAAAACAAAAAAGCTCGCGGACGCAAGTCGGAGCTTTTTTGTTTATGCTAATTTATATTTTTTTACATTTTTATCAGCCAGCTTCTGGATATAGGCGATTTGTTTTTTGCCTCGTTCATCGCGGAATAAATGTTTAAAGCGGCCTTGTGGTTTTAGATAATTTTCTACCGGTGGTCGCTCGTTCGGTGTTTTTAAGACGTCGGCCAATTGGCCGTTGATATATTCAACTACCGGATAAATTCCCGTGGCCGCAGCCAATTTAGCCAGCTGGATGGTTTGATTCGGCCCAATTTCCCAGCCCGGAATGCAAGGCACTAAAATTTGCAGATATGAAGGACCTTCCGCGGCCGCGGCCTTTTTAACTTTTTTGACAATATCCAGCGGGTAAGCGACCGTGGTCTGGGCAACATATTTTAAGCCATGAGCTACGGCGATGGCCAGCATGTCTTTTTTCATAAAGTGCGAGCCGATGCCGGAAAGGTCCGTTGCCGCGCCGGCCGGCGTGGTCGTGGTGTTGGCCGCCCAGGGCGTGGCCGCGCTGGCCTGGGCGCCCGTATTCATGTAAGCCTCGTTATCATAGCAGACATAAAGAATATTTTCGCCCCGCTCCCACATGCCGGAAATCAGGCCGAAGCCGATGTCAAAAGTGGCGCCGTCGCCGCCTTGGGCGACGACTTTAATGCCCCCTTTAACAAAGGGGGGTAGGGGGGATTTATTTTTTTCCTTATAGTCTAATGCCGCTCTAATGCCCGAAGCGATGGCCGCCGCGTTTTCAAACAGAGAATGAATCCAAGGCAGACCCCAGTTGGATTCCGGATAGGGCGTGGTAACCACTTCCAAACAGCCGGTAGCGTTAGCGATAATAGTATTAGGCCCAAGAGCGTCGGCCACCAGCCGCGCGGCAATCATCTGACCGCAGCCGGCGCAGCCGCGGTGTCCGGGTGAAAATAAAGTCTTAGGCGGGGTTGGCATAGTTTTGTTAATAATAGTAGGCATATTAGTTGGCTTCCGCGATTTGTTTTTTAAAGTTTTCTAAGCTTTTTACTTTATCCATCTGCCCGACAAATTTGGAGGCATTTAAGATTTCAATTAAAACCGGTTTTTTGTTTTTTGACAAATGAATAATAAAATTTCCCAGTTCCAGACAATGGTCAATTGGGTCGTTATTCAGCTCCCAGCTGATAATATTGGCCTCGGCGTCGTATTGCATGTTTTTGCCCCCTTTATCCTTTCGGCTACACTCAAGGCAGGCAAAGGGGGTTGGGGGATTTAAATTATTTAACCGGGTAAAAAGTTATAATTTTAATCATTTCCGCCTCTTTTTTATAAATAACTTTTATATTTTCTTTTCGCGCGGTTAGGAGCTTGCCCTTTTTTCCGGCCTTGTCCGGCGCGCTAACCGCGTCTTCAACCTGCTCGCGCGTAAAATAAACTTTGTGCTTATTTAGTACATCAAATTTTTGTTCCGCGTATTTAGTGAAGTAAAGCATAGAATTATGAATTATAAGTATTATCATTCCGTCGTTCAAGCGTTAAAATAATAACTCTATTATCGTTAAGGCGATAAATAATTCTTATTTTTCCTTTGCGGACGCGATAGATATCCTGCCGGCCTTTAAGTTTTTTTATATCAAGACCGTTAAAATCAAGGCTATCAATTTTAGTTAAAATTTCTTTAACAATTTCTTTTTCTCCAGCCGTTAATTTTTTTAGCGCCTTGGTAATTTTATCCATACGTTATAAGCGCGACAATATTTCCTTAATGTCAACGCCGCCTTTTTTTATTTTGGTGAAGTCAATAATTTCCTCCCACTGCTCGCCCTTAAGAGGGGAGATGCGAAACAGAGGCTTTGATTGTTTAAAAACGATAAATGATTCGCCCTTGGCGATGCGATTGATATAATCAACCATATTTTCTCTCAAATTTTTTAGACCGATAGTGTTTTCCATAATATTTAAGTTAATTTTTAGATTAACTTTAGTTTAGCAAAAGATTAACTTATTGTCAAGTTTAAACATCTTAGAATATTATTTTACAAGCAATTCCAGGGAAGCGCGATAATATTTTTTGACAGTTTTTGTTTTCGTTCGCCAGTCGTTATAACATAGCCGGTTTTAGCTAGCGGAGAGTATTCTTCAAGAAAATTTTTCAGCCCTTTTAAATCACCGAGTCGCACCTTGGCGCTACTCTTGATTTCTATGGGAATTACTTCCGAGCCGAGATCAATAACGCAATCAACTTCGGCTCCGCCGGAAGTTCGCCAATAATTGATTTTATAATTTTTATTCAGCGCCCTGACGCGCCTGACAATCTCAAGCATTACGAAATGTTCGAACAATACTCCCTTTTGGACGTTAGCGGTATCTTTTGACAGCGGCCAGCGAGCCAAAGCGTTGCGAACGCCCAAATCAAAAAAATAATATTTCGGCGACGCTAAAATTCTTTTTCTGGCATTTTTCAAAAATGGTTCAATGATTTCAACGACCAAAGTATCTGATAAAAGCTGATAGTAATCTTTGATTGTCTGCACGCTAATGCCGGCTTCGTTTGATAGTTTTGAATAATTCGGGCTGGTTCCTGATTCTTGGGCGGCTAATTCCAAAAAACGGGAAAAAGCGCCTATTTTTCTGCTCAGAGATTCGGCTCGGATTTCTTCATTAAGATAAATTAAGGCGTATGATTTCAAAAAACTTTCTTGTTCTCTCTTGGGCAAGGTAATTATTCCGGGCAGAGATCCGAAAACTAAAAAGTTTTCCAAGGAAAAGGGGTCGCTTTTGTTGATGTTATCCATGGCAATCTTTTTTATGTGGCTTTCTTTAATTAAACCCAGCTCTCCCCACAACAACGGATCCAAATAATATCTTTTGATTCTTCCCGGTAAAAGGTTGGCTCCGCCGCGCCTTAATTTTCTGGCCGACGAGCCAGTAAGAATAAATTGAGCTTGTTTTTTATCAAGCAAATATTGGATAGCATCAAAAATTTCCGGCGCTTTTTGCGCTTCATCCACAAAAATAATCGGCTCTTTTTCCATGGCTTCAACTTCTTTAATGATTTTTTCCGGCTCTTTTTCCAAATCAGACCTGGTTTTTGGATTTTGCAAAAAGTAATTGTGAGTATTTTTAAAACTATTTAGAAAATATTCCACCAAAGAAGTCTTACCGACTTGCCTCGGACCCAATATCAGGCCGGAATAACCGTTTTTAAGAAGTTTTAACAGATCTTTTTCCAAAAATCTATTAAATCTTTGCTTTCTAGCAATCATAATATATAGTTTAAATTTACCTTGTATATTTCAATTATATGTTGTAGTTTTAACTTTGTCAAATTATAAACGAGATAGTATTTCATTGATACTAACCCGCCTTTATTAATTTTAGTTTACCCCGTGAAATAGCGTTCCGCGCTAATTTTACTGTTAGTAAAATTATTTCACGGGGTGAATCAATAATTTTTTTCCATTTGTTTTTGTTGGTATTGGGCTTGGCGTATTTGGTAAAGTAAAGCATAGGTTTTAGCACCCCCAGGTATTTTGTT
>MNZH01000020.1:0-6875 GCA_001873515.1 Parcubacteria group bacterium CG2_30_45_37
GTGGAAATTTTGAAATTTAAGCCTTGATTTTTCTTTTTTTCTTTTTCTTTTGATTTTTTAAAACAGCGGCGAACAGCCACCCGCCCGGGGCGGGCTGCCGCTAATTACGCATTTTCAAATTGGCAGAAGCTTTCTATATCGTCCGCCAAATCTTTTATTTGATTTTCAGCGGTATTTTTGAATTCTTCCATTATTCCTGCATCTAGCATTTCCGGACTGAAAATTCTATATAAATTTTCTCCGCTGGCAAATTGTCCGACCGGCTGGCCGTTATATTTGCTGTTTTTATCTTCCACAATGCCGGCGAAAGTAAAATCATCATTTTTAACTTTGAATTTTTGCCCAAGCGCAACCGTCAAGGACGATAATTTTTTTGTTTTCGCGTCGAATTTGCCCCGCTCAAGCGTGAATTCTCGGACTTTAAGCAGCGCTTTTTCGCCGCTTTCTAGCAGGACTTGCCTGGTTTCGTATTCTTTGGCTTCTTTTTCTTTGACGCTCGCCACTGGCCTTTCCTCATCCGCGGGTATGTCCTCTGGCGGTTTTTCCAAATAGACCGGCCGCGGCACGCGCGGAGAAAGATAGCCGATTTCTTTGGGGGTAAGCGGTTTAGCATCTCTAAAATTTAGCGTTTGGGCTTCCAAAAAATGGAAATATTCAAAAATGGCTTTAATTTTTTCTTTATCCGCCTTGTCCGCCTGTTTTAAATAGGTATTTATTTTAAAATTTAGCCATTCGCCGAGCGAGTCCACGCGGAATTCCGCGTCCTGTTTTTGCCTGCGTTCATTGAATCCGGTCATCCAGCTGGCCAGCTCGCCGAGGGTTACAGTGGAGGTGGAAAGTGTCAAAGGCTCGCCGCTGCCGTCAGTAGTTATTTCAATATTGCCGTCCGTGTCTTCTTTAAATCGCAAAATGGTGTCCGGATATTTTTCAGTTTCCGCGTTGCCATAGACAAAACTATCTTGCAAAGACTTAATTGCGGTGGCAAATCGCCACAAAGCGCCATGACGAGCATCCGCCATATTTTCAATTACTTCATCTTTAGCTATGACAATGCTGCCGTCTTCCAAAACCTCTCTTTGGTTTTCCGGAATGTCTTTTTTTTCGTATGCCGGCGCCAGCTCTTCCTGCGCAACTGAAATATGGTTATTTTCATCAAGCAGGGCGGTAAGCGCGAATTCATAAAGCTCCGGATTTTCTTTTGACATTTCCGGATAATCAACATTGATCTCGGCCAGCTCCCGTCTCATAGCCGGATCGGGAGCATGCCGATCCGGATAGCGCGGGCCAACCGGGTTGGACGTCCAGATTGCCCCGGCGCCGGGGAGCACAGGATGACCATAGAAATCGTCACCGGGTTTCATTTGTCGCGTCTTTTTGATAATGGAATACGCCTTTGGTCCTAATCGCCCCGACTCGTCAAACCTAGCAATTCTGCCAGTTTTAAATGTCGGTTCCTTTTGTCTTGAGTCCTCATATCCAGTAAAAGCCTGCTTGAGAGGACCATATTTTATATAGCTACCGCCAGTCTCCGAATCTATTGCTTGCTCTCCTATGAGCTGGGTTTCTCCGGTAATTGACTCGCATTCAATTGTAGTAGGTGGGTATCCAGTTAATTCAATAGCCGCCGCATCTGCCTGATCAGATTTTCCGCTACCAGCTTCGCCAATTTCGGACGGCCAACGGTGGTTTAAAATAGCGCTGACCGTTTCCTGATGAATTTTTTTTCTGGACGGGAGCCAAACAAAACCTTTGTCCAACTGTCTTTTGTATTCTTTTAAATTTTCGTATTGGAAATTGGCGACCGCGTCCGTATTCTCGGCCGTCTTGGGCAGGCCCCGCAAAGTTTCCAGCTCTTTCTCGCGTTTTTCCAAAGCGGCAAGATTTTCAGCCAGGCGCTCCAGGCGCGACCGGGCGGAAGAAATTTTCCCCTGGCCGTTGATTTTATTCAAATGCAAATCTCGTTCTATTTGCTTGTACGCATCTTCTTTTTGCCGGATTTCTTCTCTGGTATCATTCCAGAGTTTGCCCAGTTCGGAGGCGCGGAATTTTCTCGAGTCCAAACGCGCCTCTCCGTAGGTTGATGGCAATAATCCCTTTACCCGAGAATCGCTTAATAAAACTTTTATTTCGCTGATCAGATACGGATCAGTCTCCTCGGGGACAAATTTTTTCCCTTGGTTTTCCGTCTCTTTTTTTCGCGCGGCTTCAGCCTGCTGGTCCGCTAAATACGCCATTACTTTGCCGTACAAAATATCCGCCTTTTCCCGCGGGCTCAATTTTTCATAGTATTCCTGAACCTCTTTTTCTTCTCCTTCGTCCAAAGAACCATGAGCGCTGATTATTTTAGTTTCAAGATAACGCAAAATCAAACGAGCATGTTTTTCCTGCTTGGTTTCTTCCTTGGGGGCGGCCGGTTCTTTTGGCGCTAAGTCAAATTGTTCGGGGCTGTTTTTCATAAGGTTATTTTACTAAAAATTTTTAAATTTGGCAATTGAGAACTCTATAATTTGTTTGGCGCTCTCCCGCGCTTTTTCGGGAAAAAGCTTGACTGCCTCCAGCACTAAATGTTTCGCTACTAAGGCAGGCAGATCATTAATATCGCGGGCGATGTCGCCACGGCTATAGGGCGTGTCATAAATTATCGGAACGGTTGCCGCGGTTTCAGTCAGGCCGACTCCGACCACCACGGCGTTAAGACGGCCGATTTTTTCCGCCAATTCCCGCACGCCTTCGGGGCTGTCCGGTCCGCCGTCAGAGCAGGCGACTACCAGCCGCAAACGATTATCTTTCGCGCCTTGTTTTTCTATTTCCTCAGCTTCTTCTTTTATCTGGTTATAAATAATGGATAAGGCGGCTACATCGCCGTTGCCGCTGCCCTGCTCGGTCAGACTGTGCCAAAGTTTTACTTTATCTTGCGCCGTAAAATTGGGCGATAGCGGTTTATCCAAATCAATTTCTGCCGGAGTATTGCCGCGAAAAGAAACGCCCTGCGTCCGCACCGACAGCGCATTGTCTTTTTGCAAGCCGGACCGCTCTATATTTCTTTCAAAGCGATGCAAAGCGGAGAATATCAGACACTCGGCTCTTCTCTGCATTTGCCAAAGCCGCTCGCCCAGAGCCGTGTTTTGCATTGAGCCGGATTTATCCCCAATTATGTAGAGATCAAAGCCGCCGATGATTTTTTCTTGTTTTGTCTCCTGGCTTAATTTTTCCCGCGACAAAGGATCGGTATCGCCTGCCAACATGCCGATTTTATGCCGCACGATGTTCTCAATATGCTCTCCTCCTTCGCGGCGGCGTACCGGTCCGTCATAGGTCGGCCCTACGGTTTTACGCGATTCCACGATGGCGTTGAAAAGCTTAGCCAGCGCGTCAACCACTAACTCGCCGTTGGGTAGGCGGGTCTGCTCGGCTTCATTGATTTCTTTAACGATTTGCCGCGCCTCTTTAAGCTCCACTCCGGCCGCTTGGGCCAATTGGCGCTCTTCTTTAGTATAGCTTAATTTTTCTTTATGCTCCGACAATTTTTGGCGCAGGTCTTCCAGCTGCTCATCGGTCGGACGAGCCGCTTCTTGCTCGCCGTAATCGCCCGGCGCCGATTCGCCTTCCGGTTTTTCATCTTCTTCCAAATTCGGATCTCCGGCCGGCGTCGCATCAATTCTCATCCATTCTTTTTTAATCTCGTCCCAAACTTCGCTCCAGCCGTGGCCAGTGCCGGAATGAATGCTGGCGGCGCCTTCTTTGTCTTTGCCTTTGACGCTGTGCCCGACGCAATGCTTGACCGGAATCTTCAGCTTGGCGCATAAAGCGGCAAAATAAGTATTGGCTACGTCGCAATCGGCTTGCTTAATTTCGTCCACGGCTCCGGCAAAACCTTTAGGGTGAGTATTATAGGCGGTGTTATAGCGTTCGCTCTCGGCGCGGTCTTTAGGCGCCAGATACTTAACGCGGCTCCTAACGTACGAAGCCAGCGCCTGCGCCCTCGCAACATTTCCTCGTTTTTTATTTTTTATCTCTTCTATCTTATTATTCGTTTCTTCGGAAAATTCCGCGAGCATATCCGGCACTCGCACTTTTGTCGGCTCGGATTTTAATTTTTTCTCCGGATAGGATGCCAGCATAACCTTTATTTCAACCTCGCCCGCTCCTTCTAAAAAAATGACCAGGTCGCCGTTTTGATCTTGTTGTACTTGATAATTTCGGCCTCCGGCTTCAATTTTATGCAAGCTGTGCGTATAGGGAACTGGTAGAGCTACCCATTGGCCGGCCAGCGCCTTAGCGCTCATGGTTATGTCAATCGGCCCATTTTTAGGGTCTTGATTGCCGGCCAGCGCAACGGTTGCCGCGTCGCTATATTCATAATTGTTTTCATACCAGACATTTCTGGCGTTGTCCCATTGGGCAAACGACTGCTCTTTGTAATACCCGCCCCAAGCCGGATAAATTGACCAAATGACCGGCGCGCGCTCGCCTTCTTTAAGCCGTTCCATCGGATCTACGCCCGGCTTGCTTTCGTTTCGTCTTTCAAGCGGCCTGGCCGGGGCCTTTTTTAATTCCTCTTCCCGCCACTGGCGAATATCATCATCCATTTCCTTCCCTTCGCGTTTATCCAAAGCTCTCATGCCTGATAAATAATCAACTAGGCGGGTTTCTACGCGATTAAGCTTCAACTCCCAGGAAATGTCCCCGGAAATCAAGACGCGCAAATCGCCGCTTTGTTTCAAATCATTCATTTTCTCCCTGGTCAAATCAAACTTCGCTTCATACGGCTCGCCTTTTATGTCAGCAAGTATTGCCAAATACAAATCTGCCACCCGCGGAGAAAATTGAGCGGCCCTTTGCTCCATAATCTCAACTAAAAATCCAAATTGCTTATTTTTTTCTTCAGCCGACAGCGGCGATTTATTTAAATTTGTCGCCGCTTCCGCCACTTCATAAAAACTGCCAAACGGCATATTCCGCAGCTTGGCGCGAAAATTTATTAATTCCTCAACGCTTGAAAGCGCGGCCGAGGCGTCTTCATAGCTTTCAGTTTCAAGAGCCGCAATATGCAGACGCTCCGAATGAGCGGGCGCGCTATATTTAGGCGTCGTCTCTTGAGCGGTTTCCGGCTGATAAATTTTTTCCAAAGGATTTTCCATGTTCACGATTCATTATTTAATTTTTCCAAAATAATCCAGTTAAATTCTTTAATCCTTTTCTCTTTGCTATGCTGTTTTACTAATCCGCCGTAGCTGGGGATATTTGCGTTATTCAACAAGGTTCGCGCTCTGCTCCAACTCCTCTTATTTAGCCTCCTGCCCTTGGGGAATATCCAGACTCCCAGAAATTTCAGCCCTTGCCTCGCTTTTACCATAATATCATTTTTAGAATTAATTGTCAGTCCGAGTTTTTGCCGGATAAATTCGCTTACTTTTGCCCGGCTTTGTTTCAACTGGTCCAAATTTTCTGATATAATGATAAAGTCATCGCCATAACGCAGATAGGCCAGCGGTCTGACGATATATTTTACAAAGCGATCCAATTCGTTGAGATAAATGTTAGCAAAAATTTGGCTAGTTAAATTGCCGATTGGCATACCTCGGCGCGCGGCGCTTTTACTCTCTCTCTTATGAGCGCCGAATAACTGGCAATGACTTCTTTTAAAATATTCATCGTTTTGTTATCTTTTATCCTTAAGAAAAGTATTTTTAGCAGAGTTTGCCGATCCACATTGTCAAAAAACTTTTTAATATCCGCCCGCCAGACGAAAGAATCAGCGTGCCTGTTTAAAAATTTCTGCGTTCGTTCAATCGCGGCGAGTAAACCTTTATTTTTTCGACACGACCAGACATCATAAATAAAAGTTTTATCGTAAATTCCATTTAGATATTCATAAAGCAGGCGATGGACGACTCTATCCCTGACGCCGGCCACGCTGATTTGCCGCCGCTTGTTATCGGTCACGATAAATTTTTTATAGCCGCCGTGTTTGTATCGGCCGGAATTCAAATCAAAATGCAAATTTTCCAAATTTTGTTCAAGACAATAACTAAAGCGATCCAATTTTTTTGTCTTTCGTTTTCCCTTTATAAATTTAAACCAGTTTTGCCAAATATTTACTAAACTTAAATCTATGGAAGAATTGCCCATAATCAACAGAGTTTACGAAGTTTATAAAACAACCGCTGATATCAATAACCATTTGGGAAAAAGATGGCGGTATTCGCTGGGCATAAGCCTGGAGAATTCAGTTTTATCCCTGCTTCAGGAATTGATTATGGCGAAAAACGCGCCTAAGCCGATAAAAGTTTCGTATCTTATTAAGGCGCAAAGCTATTTGGAAATTGCCGTTTTAAAACTGCGCCTTTTCCTGGAGCTGGAAATAGCCAATGAAACCAAGATTTTCCAGACGCAGAGCAAGCTGGCCGAAACCGGCAGAATGCTCGGCGGCTGGATAAAATCTTTGAATAACGCATAATCTCTCACCGCGCCACGGACGCCATTGTCAGAATTGGAATTGTCGGGATTGTTCCTGTTCAAGTTGGCCTGCCGATTGTCGCGGTTCCAGTTGACGTTCGGCACATTGCCGTCAGCGGTATAATTGCGGCGCTCGTCCGATGAAAACGACTGGCCGCAGCCAAAGCCGTTTTCGCATTGGTTTGCATTTTACATTCCGCTATAGCGAAATAAACGCCGCCAATTCGTGAGGGTTTATGTGTTTTATTGCTGCCAACCAGCGCTTTGTCTGAATCTTTTTCAGCAAAGCTTTCGCCGGAATTTTTGGCAGACAATTAGCGGCAGCCCGCCCCGGGCGGGTGGCTGTTCGCCGCGGTTTTAAAAAATCAAAAGAAAAAGAAAAAAAGAAAAATCAAGGCTTAAATTTCAAAATTTCC
>MNZH01000020.1:6924-7000 GCA_001873515.1 Parcubacteria group bacterium CG2_30_45_37
AGTTCCTGTACAAGCTGGCCCGCCGAAGGTCGCGGTACCAGTAGACGATCGGCACAGCGCCGTCAGCGGGGAAATA
>MNZH01000036.1:0-1904 GCA_001873515.1 Parcubacteria group bacterium CG2_30_45_37
TTTTTTTAAAAAATAGCGCCACGGCCGATTGGTCCATTAAATCCAGTTCGTCTTTGGTTTTTAAAACTAGATTATTATAGCCTTCAGCCCGCAGTTTCCTTGAAATGGCCGAGCCGACTAAGCCCCGGTGCCCGGCCAGGTAAATTTTAGAATTCTTTTCCATAAAGGTAATATTGTCATTGCGAGGAGCGAATGAATCCGCCAGCTGGCGGAGTAATGAGCGACGTGGCAATCTCTGGTTCAATGGCACGCATGTGGATTTTTACCAGAGATTGCTTCGCCCCGAGTACGGGGCTCGCAATGACAGAAAAAAAGCATTACTGTCAGTTATCAATTTTCGCATTCGTATTATTTGTATCATTAGTAAAATTCGTATATTAGTATCAAACTTGTTTTGCTTTTTCCGCCTCATAATCGGCTTCGGCCATGATTTTCACCAGTTCATTGAATTTGACTTTCGGCTCCCAGCCAAGTTTTTCTTTTGCCTTGGAATAATCGCCCAGTAAAATCGGCACTTCCGACGGCCGGAAATATTTAGGGTCTATTTCAATTATGGTTTTGCCGGTTTTCTTATCAACGCCTTTTTCTTCCAGGCCATGGCCCTGCCAGCTAATTTCCATATCCAAGACTTCGGCGGTTTTATTAACGAATTCTTTAACGTCATGGCTTTCGCCCGTGGCCAAAACATAATCATCCGGCTGGTCCTGCTGCAGCATCAGCCACATGCCGTAGACAAAATCTTTGGCGTAGCCCCAGTCGCGCTTGGCGTCAAGGTTGCCCAGATACAGTTTTTCATCCAGGCCCAGTTTAATTCTGGCCAGGCCTCTAGTTATTTTTCTGGTGACGAAGGTTTCGCCGCGCCGCGGACTTTCATGGTTAAATAAAATACCGTTGACCGCGAACAGATTGTATGCCTCCCGATAATTTTTGGTAATCCAGTAAGCGTAAACCTTGGCGGCCGCGTAAGGCGAGCGGGGATGGAAAGGCGTGGTTTCGCTGATAGGCAGTTTATCAACCAAGCCGAACATTTCCGAAGATGACGCTTGATAAAATTTGGTTTTTAAGCCGGTTTCTCTGATGGCGTCCAGCAGTCTGACCGTGCCTAATCCGGTAACGTCGCCGGTGTATTCCGGCAAGTCAAAACTTACCCGGACATGGCTTTGCGCGCCTAGATGGTAAATTTCATCCGGCTGAACTTTTTCCAGAATCCTATTTAAATTGCTGCCGTCCGATAAATCGCCGTAATGCAAATGCAAGCGCGTGCCGCTAAGATGCGGGTCTTTATATAGATGTTCAATCCGCTCGGTGTTAAAAGTGCTGGCGCGTCTGATTATGCCGTGCACCTCGTAGCCTTTTTCCAAAAGCAGTTCGGCTAAATAAGAGCCATCTTGCCCGGTGATGCCGGTGATTAAAGCTTTTTTCATACTCATAAAATATGACTGCGGGGCTTGGGGAAATTATTTTTCCTGCTTACGACGAAATTTGGGCTCCCTGCGGTCGCTACAATTTCGTATGCGCGGTAAAAATAATTTCCCCAAGCCGCATCTAAAAAATAAAATAAAAAAGCGTTTAAAACAACGCCTTACCATTTATTAATAGTGTCTACGACTTTTTTTTTGATATTTAAATATGATTTGATGGCTTCACGTTCTACCTTAGGCGAGACCAGCCTTAAAATTTCTTTGCCCAAGATGCGGTATTGGCCGCCGACTTTGTTGGCTTTAATCAGGCCCTTTTTTAAAAGCCGCTTAATCGTGCTGTCGGAAATTTTAAGCAATTGCCTAGTTTCCTCGGTGGTGTATATTGAATTTGGATTGATTTTTCGAGCCATGGGGTAAATATAGCAAAAGTGTCAAAAGGTGTCAACTGGCTCTATGATTCTACATGCCTCCCCGAGAAATCAC
>MNZH01000036.1:1915-9204 GCA_001873515.1 Parcubacteria group bacterium CG2_30_45_37
TTTTTAAGATAATGGACAGGTCCAGATAAATGGACCGGTTTTTTATGTAGAAGAGGTCGTATTGCAGTTTTTTCAAGCTGTCTTCGCGCGAAGGCGAATGGTATTCGCCGGAAATTTGGTCCGAGCCGGTCAGGCCGGGCTTGACTAAAGTTCTTTGGGCGTAGAAGGGGATTAGCTTTTCCAAATTTGCCGCCAGTTCCGGCCGCTCCGGGCGCGGGCCGACAAAACTCATCTCGTGCTTTAAAATATTAATCATTTGTGGCAGCTCATCAATTCTGGTTTTTCTTAAGAATCGGCCGAAACCGGTGATGCGCGCGTCTCCGGCTCGGGTGGGTGAGCGGTCGTTACCCTCTTCTTTCATGGTACGGAATTTAATTAGCTTAAAGATTTTGTTATTTTTACCCATTCGCTCCATGACGAAAAATACCGGCCCCGAGCTTTCCAGTTTCACAACAACCGCGATGATTATCCAGAAAGGCAAGGTGATAGCGGCAATAAGCAAAGCCAAAATAAAATCATAAACAAATTTGGCGCGGTCAGACCAGATTTTGCCGTTTTCATTCAAGTTTTCCAAGAACCACATTTGATTGACCGAGTCCAAGGGAATTTTACCGGTGATGGTTTCATAGAAATTCGGCAAACTGACGTAATTTATCTGATAAGACAAGCAGTTGAAGAGCGCGGTTCTTAAATTTTCCGATTGGTGCGGGTCATGCGATAAGATGATGGTGTTGAGCTTATTATTTTTAATCAGCGCTTCCAGCTCGGCAATCGGTTTGACGCCCGGCAGGTTTTGGTTGGCGTCATCGACAATAAAACTTAAATTATATCCCAGATGAGGCTTGTTTTCGAATTCATGGGCGATTTCCGCCGCTAAATTGTTATAGCCGACAATGCCGATATTGGCTTTGGGCAGATATGATTTAAGCGACCAGTTGTAAAAGTTGCGCCAAAGATAAAACAGGGCGGCGAAGATGATGATGAAAATAAATAAGTTGGTTTTTGGCGCGATGCCGATTTGCGGCGTTAAGTAGAAAAAAGCCACGGCCGCTAATCCGGCAATAACCAGCGAGCGGGCGCCTAACCGGTAAAATTTCGCGTTATTGACCGCTAAATTCAAATTGTACAAATTGGCGATGTAAAAAATAATTATCCAGAAGATGAAAATCGCGGTAAAGGGCCAAAAATGGCTGGACCAGACTTTTTCGGAATATTCACCCCAGTATCTGATGATTAAAGTAAGATACAGGGAAAAATACAGGACCGAAATGTCCCCGCCTAAAAGTATTAATTTTTTTAAGTCATTATTCATACCGCTATAATACTAATTTTAGGTAAAAAAGTCAATTTTTGACTTCTTTAATTTTAAAAGTTATAATTTACTCATGGCAAAGAGCAAAGCTAAATTAAGTTGGCCGTTAATCGGCAATGGCCATATTTTTGAATTTTTAGCCAAAAGCCTGGCTAAGGAAAATATTGCCTCCAGTTATATTTTTACCGGGCCGAGCGATTTAGGCAAAACCGCGGCGGCGCATTATTTCGCCCGCAGCTTGGTCTGCCAGTCCCAGGACCGAGAGGTTTTACCCTGCGGCCAATGCCCGGCCTGTGGGCAAGCGGCCAAGGGCCTTCACGGCGATATTTATTTAATAAAAAAACCGGCTGACAAAAAGAATATTTCCATCGACCAGATCAGGGACTTTATCAGAAGCCTGGGCCTAAGTTCATTTTTAAATTCGTATAAAATCGGTATCATCAAGGGCGCTGACAGCTTAAGCGAAAGCGCGGTTAACGCCCTATTGAAAACCCTGGAAGAGCCGAAAATCAAAGTGGTGATAATTTTAACGGTTGATAGCTTGGAGGCTCTGCCCAAAACCATTATTTCCCGCAGCCAGATTTTAAGGTTTTCGCCGGTAGCGGCCGGCGCCATTTATGACGACCTGGTGAAAAATCACGGGGCGAGCCGAAGCCTGGCCAAGGACCTTTCCCGCCTGGCCGCCGGCCGGCCGGCGCTGGCCTGGAAATTCTTAGAGGATAAAGAATATTATGAAGACTATCGCGCCCGCGTCTCATCGTTCGGCGGTTTATTGAGTCCTGACATTAACCAACGTTTCGGGGCGATTGAAAAAATTTTAAGCTCGGGCGCGGCCGGCCAAGAAGCGGTTGAGTCGGCCGTTAAGACAATTGATATTTGGCAGAATTTGACCAGAGATTTAATGCTCTTAGAATTAAGTTTGGCCGATTTAGTCCAGCACGAGGCTTTTTTAGAGGAGTTGGCGCCGCTGAAAAATAAGTTAAATCTGGCCGCGCTTTTAAATTTAACCGATATTTTAAAACGGACCAAGCTTTATCTCGGCGCCAACGTTAATCCTAAATTGGCGCTGGAAAGCCTGGCGGTGAGTTTCTAATATGTCATTGCGAGCCCCGAAGGGGCGCGGCAATCTCCGGTTCAATGGCACGTATGTAGATTTTAACCAGAGATTGCTTCGTCGCTTAGTCGCTCCTCGCAATGACAGCAAAAATTGAAAATTAATTAAAAATATATGCCTAAAAAGTTATCTTTAAAAGTAATATTACTGTTGCCGTTGGTCGCGCTGACCCTGTCCGGCTGCGGCTTGACGGTCACCTCTACTGGCTCAAGCGGCGCCGGCTCGGGCGGAGCGACTGACGGCGGCGTTTTTAAATCAACCAACAAGGGGAATAATTGGCAGCAGCAGGTTTCCATCCAGACCGTGGGCCGCGCCAGAAATTTTGCCGCGGTTGACGTTAATGCTTTAGTCCTGGACCCCGGCGATAATCAAGCGATTTACGCCGGCAGCGTGGCCAATGGCCTATTTTACAGCTATGACTCCGCGGCCAGCTGGCAGGCGGCGGCCGGTTTAAGCGCGGCTACCATCAATGACGTGGCCGTTGACCCGAAAAATAAGTGTGTAATTTATCTGGCCATGGACAACAAGGTTTTAAAATCAGCCGATTGCAATCGAACTTTGTCCGGAGTTTATTTTGACAACGATCTAACCGTTGAGATAACTGCCTTGGCGATTGACCTGGCCAACAGCAATAACGTCTTTATCGGCACCTCGCGCGGCGAAATAATTAAAAGTTCGGATGCCGGCTTAAGCTGGCGGACTTTAAACAGATTTAACGGCCAGGTGGACAAAATCGCCATTAACCCGTTTGACGCCAAGATTATGTTTGTCGGCACCGACGCTAAAGGCGTCTTTAGAACAATGGACGCCGGCGCCAGCTGGGTAAGCTTGGCCGATAAGTTAAAAGCCTTTGATAATACTTTGCGTTTCTGCGATTTGGTTTTGGCCAAAGAAGAAAAAACTAACGTATTTTTAGCCACCACCTACGGCTTGCTGAAATCAACCGATGATGGCGACAGCTGGTCCAAGCTGGAATTAATCATGCCGGAAAAGGACGCCAAAATTAACGCCCTGGCGGTTAACCCGGCCAATGCCAAGGAAATATATTATGTCACCAACACCACCTTCTATCGCTCTCTGGACGGGGGCAAAAATTGGACTTCAAAAAAATTACCGACCAATCGCGCCGGTTCCGCCATCTTAATTGACCCGAAAGATTCGGCGATTATCTATTTGGCGGCGAAAAAAGCGAAAAATTAATGTTGTCATTGCGAGCGACCGAAGGGAGCGAAGCAATCTCACGTATGTCATCTTTGGACAAGAGGTTGATGTTCGTGAGATTGCTTCGTCGCTAACGCTCCTCGCAATGACATTATAAATATGAACAAATACATTCAAACGAAGCTTGGAGACTTTTCTAAGACGATTGATTTTTTTAAAAAAGACATTGCCAGCTTGCGGACCGGCCGGGCCAACCCCGGAGTTTTGGACGGAATTTTAGTTGAGGCTTACGGCGCCAAAACTCCCTTAGTCGGCCTGGCGTCGATTACCGTGCCGGAGGCGCGCAGCCTCGTTGTCTCTCCCTGGGATAAAAGTATTATCAAGGAAGTGGAAAAAGCCATTACCGCCGCCGCTTTAGGCTTGAACCCGGTGAATGAAGGCGCTCAAATCAGGCTGGTGGTGCCGCAATTGACCGAAGAAAACCGGAGAGAATTGGCGAAAAGATTAAGCGAAAAAATGGAAACCGGAAGAATTTCCCTGCGCCAGACCAGAGATGAAATTAAAGAAGCCATTGAAGCGGCTTTTAAAAATAAAGAAATTAGCGAGGACGATAAGTTCAGGTTCGTCAAGGAGCTGGACGAAGAAGTGTCGCGGCGAAACGACGAGTTAAAGAAAATTAAAGAAAAAAAAGAAGAAGAAATCATGACAATCTAAAATATTTTTATGCTTTTGACCATAATTACTTTCATCATAGTTTTGTCCGTTTTGGTCTTCGCCCATGAGCTTGGGCATTTTTTAACCGCGCGCCGGTTCGGCGTTAAAGCCGAAGAATTCGGCTTTGGCTTTCCGCCGCGGGCTTTTGGCGTCTATAAAAATCCGGAGGGCAAATGGAAATTTGTCTGGGGAGGAAAAGAAGTGGCTGACTCGCCTGAAACGGTTTATTCAATTAACTGGCTGCCCTTGGGCGGTTTCGTAAAAATTAAAGGCGAAAATGGCGAAAATGAAAGCGAACAAGACAGTTTTGCTTCGCGTTCCATCGGGCAGCGAGCCATGATGCTGTCCGCCGGCGTGGTGATGAATATTGTTTTGGCGGCCATTTTAATCAGCGCCGGCTTTATGATGGGCCTGCCGCAGGCGCTGGACGGCTCCTTGGACTCTGGCGCGCGAATTAGCGACCGGAAAATTCAGGTGGTCCAGGTGGTAAAAAATTCTCCGGCTGAACTGGCCGGACTGCAACTCGGGGACACGATTTTAAGCATTGACGGCAATGAATTCGCCGATTTTGAGGAACTGCAGGCCTACGTCAACGCCAGAATCGGAAAAGTTCTGGATTATAGAATCGGGCGCGGCGCCGAAACGCTCGCGGAAAAAATTACGCCGGTCGTCATGGCGGAAACCGGCCGGGGCGGCATCGGCATCGCCATTTCGGAAATCGGCCTGGTCCGCTATCCCTGGCAGTTGGCGATTTGGCAAGGGGTTAAAACCACCCTGATTTTAACCTGGGCGATTATGGTGGCGTTTTATGAATTGATTAAAGGCCTGATTTTCGGCCAGGGCGTGACGGCTGATTTGTCCGGCCCGGTGGGCATCGCCACTTTGACCGGCCAGGTGGCGCGGCTGGGGTTTATTTATCTTTTGCAATTCACGGCTTTGCTTTCCATAAACTTGGCGGTGATAAATTTTTTTCCGTTTCCGGCGCTGGACGGCGGCCGGGTGCTGTTTTTAATCATTGAGAAAATCAAAGGCTCGCCAGTTAAAAAAGAGGTGGAAGGCGCGATTCACAATATCGGTTTTGCCCTGCTGATGGTGTTAGTGCTGGTCGTTACCTTTAGGGATATAAACAGGTTTAGCAACATCTTTAATAATATTTGGGATAAAATTTTCTAACCTGTCATTGCGAGCGACCATAGGGAGCGAAGCAATCTCACGAATGGCAAATTTGGTACAAAAGTTATTATACGTGAGATTGCTTCGTCGCTACGCTCCTCGCAATGACAATAATTCTTTTATGCAACTAAACATCAAAGCTACGAACTTAGAGTTAGCGCCGAATTTAAAGGACTACGTGCAGAAAAAAATGGACGCGCTGGATAAATATTTGGGCAAATTGAGGGTGGTGAGCGCCTATTTTGAGGTCAGCCGCACCACCAAACACCATCTTAAAGGTGAAATTTACTCGGCCGAAGCCAACCTGTCCTTGGGCAGCGATTTGCTTAGAGTGGAAAAGACCGAGAAAGACGTTTATAAAGCCGTTGATAAAGTCAGGGACCATTTGGAGTTGGTGATTAAAAAGTATAAAGATAAAAAAATAGACCGGAAAAAGAAAAAAGTTAAGTTGGGAGAGATGATTGAGTAACTTGTCATTCCCGCGACTTGCCCCGTTAAATGCGTAGCATATTTAACTGGGGAGGCGGGAATCCAGAATCTCTTTGTCATTGCGAGAAGCCTGTAATCAGGCGACGAAGCAATCTACGGTTAGCTGGTATAAAGACGCCAACTCAAACCCCCAAACCCCATGGTGATTTTTTAAATTATTTCATTTTAATAAAAAAGAAAAACCGCCAGTTAAAAGAATTTTTTGTTCAATTTAAACCTTACACCATAGCACATTTTTATAATTATGTCAAGAGGGCGGTTTCGCATTGATTTTTTACTAAATAAGTAGTAGAATTAAGATGTTTTAATCACGCTATGGCGTGTTTTTTATAATAAATATTATGAGCATTTTAGATAAAATTTTCGGCGACGCCAATGAAAAAGTTTTAAAGATTCTAAAGCCGGTGGTGGAGGAAATTAACGGTTTGGAAAAGAAATATCAGGTCATGAGCGATGAAGAGTTGCGCGATATGACAGCGGAGTTTAGGAAGAGGTTGGGAGTTGAAACTGAAATTGAAAAAATAAAATCCCCCCAGCCCCCTTTGTTAAAGGGGGAGTTAGACGCAATTTTACCGGAAGCCTTCGCCGCGGTCAGGGAAGCGGCTAAAAGGGTTTTAGGGCAAAGGCATTATGACGTTCAGCTGATGGGCGGCCTGGTCTTGCATCGCGGGCAAATCGCGGAAATGCGCACCGGCGAGGGAAAAACTTTGGTGGCCACTCTGCCGGCCTATTTGAACGCGCTGGCCGGCCGAGGCGTGCACGTGATTACGGTTAACGACTATCTGGCCAAGCGCGACGCCGAATGGATGGGGAAGGTTTACAGCTTTCTGGGTTTAAGCGTCGGGTGCATAACCCATGAGTCTGCCTATATTTATAATTCCGGCCAGAATTTCCAATTTCCAATTTCCAATTTCCAAACAAATTCCAATGACCAAATTTCCAATGACAAAAACGAAAGCAAGCTAATTCTTGTACCGAGGAAGGATGCCTATAATTGCGACATCCTCTACGGCACCAACAATGAATTCGGCTTTGATTATTTGCGCGACAACATGGTGCCGGATTTGGCTTCAATGGTACAGCGCGGTTTGAATTACGCCATCGTGGACGAGGTTGATTCCATTTTAATTGATGAAGCGCGCACGCCTTTGATTATCAGCGCGCCGGCCGAAGAATCAACGGAAAAATATTATAAGTTTGCCGAGCTGGTGGAGCGGCTCAAGGAAAACGAAGATTACAATGTTGACGAAAAAATGCGCGCCGCCATTTTAACCGAGGCTGGCCTGGCTAAGATGGAAAGCTGGCTGGGCGTGGACAATATTTACA
>MNZH01000052.1 GCA_001873515.1 Parcubacteria group bacterium CG2_30_45_37
CAACCGTATGCAAACTTAAAAGCTGGCCCAGTTTTTCCGGGCTCACCGCTTTGGGAATTTCCACAAAATCTTTTAGCCAATTTAGAGAGAGTAACATAAAAAATTTGTCATTGCGAGCCCTATTAGGGCGAAGCAATCTCCGGTTTACCAGTCTAAAGCCAAATCTTTCCACATTGGGTTTAATTTATTAATCAATGCTATTTTATTTTTTCTGGAACCACCTTTTATTTGCTTCTCTCTATCAATGGCATCAAAAATATTATTAAAAGTTTCGTAATAAACCAATTTATTTATATTATATTTGGCGGTAAAACTTAATTTGCTATCTTTATCTTTGTGTTGATAATTTCTATTTAAAATATTATTGGTTACTCCAGTGTAAAATACATGGTGCAGTTTATTGGTATTTATATAAACATAATAGTTTCTTTCTTGCCTCATAATCTCAAGTTAACCAGAGATTGCTTCGTCGCTTCGCTTCTCGCAATGACATTAAAAACTGAAAACTAATAAACTAAAACTGCTTAAGGAACCTTAAATCCCCGCTATGAAAAAGCCGGATGTCATTGATGGCGTACTTAAGCATCGCCAGCCGGTCCAAGCCGTAGCCGAAAGCGAAACCTTGATATTTTTTCGGGTCAAGACCGCCGGCGCGTAAAACGTTGGGGTGCACCAGGCCGCAGCCCAAAACTTCCAGCCAGCCGGTATTTTTGCATAAACGGCAGCCGCGGCCGGCGCATAAAAAGCAGGAATATTCGCCGTTGGCGCCGGGCTCAACAAAAGGATAATATTTCGGGCGCAGCCTTAATTTAGTCTCCGGGCCGAATAATTTTTTGCCGGATTCTTCCAGCACCGCTTTAAGATGGCTGAAATTTATGCCCCGGTCAATCATCAAGCCTTCCAGCTGGTAAAAAGTGTGCTCATGGCGCACGTCCGTGGCCTCGGAACGGAAGCAGCGGCCCGGCGCCACGACCCGTAAGGGCGCGCCGTATTTTTGCATGGCCCTGATTTGCATGGGCGAAGTTTGCGTGCGCATCAGCAGGCTCCCCCCTGACAAGGGGGGATTAAGGGGGGTTTCAACATAAAAAGTATCCTGCATGTCGCGCGCCGGATGATCGGGCGGAATGTTTAAGGCCGTGAAGTTATAGAAGTCGCTTTCCAGCTCCGGCCCTTCTAAAACCATAAAACCCATGGCCGCGAACAAATCTTCTATTTCGTTTTGTAAAATAGTAATGGGGTGCCGGTGACCGGCTTCCGCTCTAATCCCCGGCAAAGTGGCGTCAACAAAACTTTCTTTCGCGCCTTTTTCCAAAGCCGCTTTAACCTCGGCGAATTTTTCCTGAATTTCTTTTTTTATGTCATTGGCCAGCTTGCCTAAAGTCTTTTTTTCCGTGGCGCTCAAATCGGCCACGGCGCGCAAAATTTTCGTCAGCTCGCCTTTCCGTCCTAAATATTTTATTTCCAGGCCGCGCCGAGCGTCAGCGCTATTGACTTTTCCCAACCCAGCTAATATCTGTTGTTTTAATTCTTTTAATTTTTCTTCCATACTTATTTTTGTCCCCCTTGCAAAGGGGGATTAAGGGGATTAATTTTATTCCGGCCGTAGTTTAATAGAAAAAACTCCAGCGCCGACAGCCCGACTATTAAAATTATTAAATTCAGCCAATTTAAGAGGCCGTGGGCCAGCAGCGCCAGCAGCGCCACCACAAAACCGGAAAACAAAAATGACTGGCGGAAAGCGATTTTCACCTTTGCCATCGCCAACTCATGGGCGAGGAAAACAAACCTGACTAAAAAACCGATAATCGCCGCGGCGCCGATTAAAGAAAAAAACAGCGACAAATAAAACAGAAAAAAACCGGTCGCGTTGGTCGTTTCCGGATTGACCAGCCGGCTGACGTAAATAAAAGCCAGCCAGCACAGCGCGGTGAGCGCGGTCATGATAAACAGGTATAGGCGCAAAGACATAAAGATAGAATTACTTTACCATTTATTTTGTTAATTTTCAATTCCTGAACTCGCAGATGCCGTTAAAATCGCACCAATCGCAAAGCTGGCCGGGCTGGGGCGGAAATTTGCCTTGTTTAATTTCCTCGACTACGCCAATAATCTTGGCTTTGATTTTTTCCAAATCTTTGGCCGAGCCCAAAAATTCCGCCTCGGAGTTGTCGTCCAAATAATAAAAGGCCAGGGCTTTGACTTCTTCCCGGAATAATTCGCCGGCCGCCAGCTGATAAATCAGGAGCTGCTCTTTGTCGCTAAAAGTAAGCTTGTCTTTGGGCCGGCCGGTTTTGTAATCCACCAGTTTTAGGCCGCCTTCATATTTGTCAATCCGGTCAACCGCGCCGCGGACGATATAGTCCGCTTCGCCGCTGGTAATTTTCCAACTAAACTTTTTTTCCAAATGAAGCGCTTCCGGCCAGTTGCCTTTATATTTTTCATAAAACGCTTTTAAAATTTCCTTGCCCTGCTGGCGACGTTGCTGTTTTTTCTTTTTTGACTCATACCAATCGTCAACCCAGCTTTGCTCATATAGCTTTAAAATCTCGTCAAGAGTTACAACCCCCCTTAATCCCCCCTTGTCAGGGGGGAAAACTTGACGCACCCCCCCTGACAAGGGGGGGGAGGGGGGGTTGCCGAACAGCTCCGCCTGCCCCAGGCCCTTTTTTTCATTAATCAAAATAAACAGCTTTTGCAGAGTGGCGTGCATGGTCTTGCCGAAAGAAAACGTTTCTTTTCCCCTGACGGGAATTTTTAAAATATGAGCAAAGCGGTACTGGTACGGGCAAGCCGAATAGGCCGCCAGCTGGGAATAGGAAAAGTGAGAAGGTATTATGCCCCCTTTAACAAAGGGGGTCGGGGGGATTTTAAGCGGTTCTTTTTCCATTAACTTTAAACCCCCTTTATCCCCCTTGTTAAGGGGGACTATTTTTTTTACCAGCCCCAACTCCGTTAAAAATCTTGACGCTTTCTTTTTGACTTTTCCGCCATAGTCCGGCGCCCAGGAAAAATAAAGGCCTTGTTTGGCGCGCGTCATGGCCACGTAAAACAGGCGCCGCTCTTCTTCCAAATGAATATCGCCGGCCGGCAAAATTTCTTTGACCAAAGCGTCCGGCAGTTCAATCGGCTCGCCCCGCAGAGTAGTGGGAAAGCGCTTGTCCACCAAATTGGCGATAAAAACATATTTAAATTCCAATCCCTTGGCCCCGTGCACGGTTAAAAGCCTCACCGCCTCCGGCCCGGCCTCTAAATCCGGCGCCAAACTGCCGGCTTCGCCGGCTTCCCTTTCCAAATTTAGTTCGGCCAAAAAGGCTTTAACCGATTTATCGTCCGAGGCGCTCGCAAAAGCCGAGAGGCGTTTTAAAAATTGGTTTAATAAACTGATGGCTTCCAGGTTTTTTTGGTTTTCAGTTTTGGCCAAAAACTTCAGATAGCCGCTATCCTCTAAAAACGCCGGCAAGACTTCCACCGCGCTTTTCTCGCGCGCCAAGGCTGAATGCTTGGAAATCAGCGCCAAAACCGGCTTGATTTTTTTTGCCAGCGCGCCGTCCAGCTTTAAAGCCGCGCCATCGCTGATTACTTCATAAAGCGACCGGGCGGTTTTGGCCGCCAGCTGGTTCAGCTCAACCAGCTCGCGCTCGCTAAAAGCGAAAAACGGCAGATTCAAAATCCGCCAGAGCGCCGCGCTTTCGTGATAATTATCCAACAGCTTAAAATAAGCGATAGCGTCCATGATTATCGGCTTGGCGTAAAGCCCGCGCGAAGCCCCGAAAATATAGGACAGGCCGCGACGAGCCAGTTCGGCCATAAAATCGTTGGCCGAATCGTTGGCGCGCACCAAGATGGCGAAATCGTTTAAGGTCGCAGTTTTATCCCGCTTTTTTAGTTCCACGATTTTATCAACCACCAGCTTAACTTCCTCGGCCAGGTCCGCGCCCTGGATTACTTCTATCGCCCCCTCGCCCTTATTTTGAGCGACCAGTTTTTTATTTAATTTTCCCGACTCAGCCAGCTGGCACTCCAGCCGGTTCGGATTATTCCGCTTGATAAACTCATAAGCCAAATCCAGAATATTCTGGGCCGAGCGGTAATTTTTTACCAAAACAATCTTAGCCGCTTCCGGATAATCTTTATTAAACTGCAGAATATTGCTCATGGACGCGCCCCTAAATCGATAGATGCTCTGGTCATCATCGCCGACGACTACCAGATTATTAGCCGGCGCGGCGAGAATTTTCACCAACTCATACTGCGCCCAGTTAGTGTCCTGAAACTCGTCCAACAGGATGTATTTAAACTGCCGGCGGTATTTTTCCAAAATGGCCGGCCGCTCCCTGAATAATTTTAAAACGTAATTTATCAGGTCGCCGAAGTCCAAGTAATTATTATCCAAAAGCAGCTGCTGATAAACCTGGTAAACGTTGGCCACTTCGTTAAGGCGCGCGATTTCCTGCTCCGCTATTTTATCATTGCCGCTTAACATTCCGTCCAAATTTTCTTTTAAGCCTTCGGCGTACTCCAGATAAGCCGCCGGCGAGACGTCTTCGTCCTTGGCGCGGGAAAAATGTTTGAGCAGGGCGTGGATAAACTTGGTCGGATTGCCCAATGGCCGGTAATAATCCAGCTTAAACTTGTCCAAATTTTTTTTCACCAGCGCCCACTGTTCAAACTCGTTCAATAATTTAAAATCTCCGGGCAAACCGATGGCTAAGCCATGCTCTTTTAAGAGCCGCTCGGCAAAGCCGTGAAAAGTGGAAATCCATAAATCAAAATAGCCGTAAGGCAACCGGCCTTCCGCCCGCTCGGCCATTTCGGAAGCCGCTTTTTCCGTGAAGGTCAGGGCTAAAATTTCTTCCGGTTTGGCCTGGCCCGACTCGATTAAATAAGCGATTCGCCGCGTTATCACCGTGGTTTTGCCCGTACCGGCGCCGGCCACGATTAACCTGGACCCGTCTTTATGCAAAACCGCCTTGAGCTGCTCGGGGTTTAAATTTTCCAAAAGATTGTTCATAAACTCCTGTCATTGCGAGAAGCCACGTACTCGTGGCGACGAAGCAATCTCCGGTAAAAATCCACATACATTCCTCTAAACCAGAGATTGCTTCGCTTCGCTCGCAATGACGATTTTAAATTATAATTTTAGTAGTTTTACATACTTTTCTTCATCCTGGTACGGCCCAATCACCGCCAGATTGAGCTTATCGGCAACAAATATTTTTTTCGCTACCCTGATTAAGTCCGCCGCGCTCACTCGTTTCACCCGGACGAAATATTTTTCCGGGGCTAAAACTTTTTCACCGCTCGCTTGCTCTTTCAATAAAATCGCCTGCCGGGCGTACCAGCTGGCTAAATTGTCCGAAGTTTCCAGCTCTATGGCCAGCCGGCCGATTAAACACTGCTTGGCTTTCTTGAGCTCGGTTTCGCCCACCGGCGCCGCGGCCAGCTTGCCGTATTCGGCTAAAATTATTTTCACGGCTTCGTTTAATTTACTAACCGGCACGCCGGCCTGGGTGGTCAAATAGCCCGAATCCGTGTAAGCCTCGTTATGCGTGCGCACATAGTAGGCCAGGCCGCTTCGCTCGCGCAGACCGATAAACAGCCGCGAACTCATGGAGCCGCCTAAAATTAAAGAAAGGATTTTCACGGCCAGCTCATCATCATGGCCATAGGCCGTAGCGCGCACGCCCAAAGACAGGTGCGCCTGGTCGGTTTTCTTAAAATGTAAATTTATTTTCGGCCCGGCTTGCCGATCGTTGGTGGGCGTTTTGTCCCGGTATTTTTTTTCTCCGAATTTTTTAAAATAGCCTGCCGCCGCTTTAACCGCGGCCTCCCCGACTTTGCCGGCCAGGCAAATCACGGCCTGCTTGGCGCTATATTGCGAAGCGTAATAATTTAAAACTTGACCTCGAGAAAAACCGGCGATGGTTTTTTTACTGCCGACCGTGTCGCGGCCGGCCGGCGTGTCGCCGTAAAGGCACTGCTCAAACAAGTCTTCTATATAATAGAGCGGGTTGTCCAGATACATGTTAAGCTCTTCAATCACCACGCCTTTTTCCCGTTCAATTTCCTTGGCCGCGAAGCGGGAATTTAAGAGCATGTCCGCTAAAACGTCTAGGGCTAGCTTCAGTTGCCCGGCTTCCACTTTAACGTAGAAGCCGGTGTATTCCTTGCCGGTAAAAGCGTTATACTCCCCGCCGGCTTTATCCAGCTCCGAAGAAATCGCCAGCGTGTTCGGCCGCTTTCTCGTTCCTTTAAAAAACAAATGCTCCAAAAAATGCGACAAGCCGTTATCCGCCATTTTTTCAAAACGCGAACCCGTGGCCGCCATGAATAACACGGTCGCGGTTTTCGTGCCCGCGATCGGCGCGCTGATGAGTTCCAGCTGATTGGGCAGTTTGGTTATTTTATACATGATATTGTTTTGATAAGCCAATGATAAGGCGAATTGATATTTTTATTTATAATTAGCCTAATATTATTTTTCATACTCCAAGATGGCTTTAAGCACGGCCGAGTCGGCTTTTAGCGGCTCCATGAACAAAACTTGAGCGCGCACAATGTTCATTGAGCCGTCCGGGCCATGGGTTTCTTTGCCGCGCTTAACTAAGCGCAAATTACCGGTTTCTTCCGCGGCCTTGCCCGCCTCTTTGGCCTTGGCCTGGTCATAGTCGTAGTAAACGTTGTTGATTACCACCGGGTCGGTCTTAATATCC
>MNZH01000079.1 GCA_001873515.1 Parcubacteria group bacterium CG2_30_45_37
ACGGCGCGGATTTATTTTTTTGGCCAAAGCGGACAATTCCAGAGCCTGGGGAATCTGCATGGTCATGACCGAAAAACAAATCAAATCGCTTTTCGCAACCTCTGCTTTAAAAATTTCCAAAAAATTTTTCTGCCTGACGCCATCGATTATTTTTACCGGCACGCCGCGCCAGTCCAAATAAGTGGCTATACTTAATAAACCGACCGAAATAGAGCTGTCATAATTATCTTTGGCGACGTTAAACGGCGGATTAATCAACAATATTTTGTTCATCTCTGTTAAAAATAAATTTTTTATACACCCAATAGCTTTCAATCGCGATTGAGCCGCTGGTGATTAACTGCGCCAGCATATACCAAATCCCAAAGCCGTCAACCAAAAAATACATCAGCAAGCCGTTTAGGCCCAAATTCGCCAGAGCCACGCTGAAATAAGCCGCCATCTGCTTATAAATTATTTCACTGTTGCCGTCCCTGAAAGTCCAAAATTTCTGCAGAAAAAAGCTGACGCAAAAAGCAATCACAAAAGCCAGGCTGGTGGAAATTAAATACCACAGGCCGATAAATTCGGTGAAAATATATAAAAAAACCAAATTAGTAAAAGCGCCGGCCGATCCGGCGATTAAATATTTAACGATCCGTTTGTATTTTAGCAATAAACCCATAATCATTATCTTCTTAAGCCGAACCGAATGATATGCCAAAAAGCGGCTAAGCCGTCCCGCCAATTGATTTTTTTCCCCTCTTCATAAGTCCGGCCGCTGTAGGAAATTCCCACCTCAAAAACTCTTAATTTATTTTTTCCGGCCAACATGGTGATTTCCGGTTCAAGCCCGAAACGGTTGGAAACCAAGCGGGGCGCGATTTTATCAAGCGCCGCGCGTGAAAACACCTTATAGCATGTTTCCATGTCGCTTAAATTTAAATTGCTCAAGGCGTTGGCCAAAGTGGTAAAAAATTTATTGGCCAAATAATGCCAAAAATACAAAACCCGATGCGCTTCCGAGCCGATTAAGCGGGAGCCATAAACAACGTCAGCTTTGCCGTCCATTATAGGCTTGATTAATTTGCCGTATTCCTGCGGATCATATTCCAAATCGGCGTCCTGAATAAGTATAATATCGCCGCTGGTTTCTTTAAAACCGCACCGCACGGCCGCGCCCTTGCCCTGATTTTTTTCCTGATAAAAAATCTTATATTCCCCAGCCGGCAAGCTCCTTAAGAGCTCGCGCGTGCCGTCAGTCGAACAGTCGTCAATTAAAATAATTTCTTTTTCCAGCGGCAACGCAACCGCCTCCACTCTTTTTAAAATTTCCAAAATAGTATTTTTTTCATTGTAAACCGGTATGACAATTGATAATTTCATAATTAAACCGTTAATTGATTAAAAATCTTTTCCATTTTTACCGCGATTGAATCCCAGCCATAATTTTTTCTAACTAATTCTCCGGCGTTATTTCTTAAGGCTTCGGCCATTTCTTTATTAGCGAATAAAATTTTAATCTTTGCCGCGATGCTTGCCGGATCGCTTACCCGGCAAAACAGGCCGGTTTCGCCGTCACGCAAAAAATCCACTATGCCGCCGACCGGCGTGGCGATAATCGGCACGCCCGCGGCCATGGCTTCCAAAAAAGCGATGCCCTGGCCTTCGGATAATGACGGCCGGACGAACACGTCGGCGATGGACAGGTACTCGGGAATCAATTCGTTTTTTATCTCGCCAAGCATAATTACTCTGCCTTCCAGTTTGTAATTTGTAATTTGTAATTTGTAATTTTTTTCAAGCTCCCCGGCGCCGATAATCAATAATTTCACATTCGCCGGCAGATAACGCATGGCTTCGATCAAATCGCCCACCCCGTTTTTTTCCACCAACCTTGACGTTGTTATTATAATTTTATCGTCATCACTAAAGCCTAATTTTTTCCTCAATTCGTAATTCGTAATTCGTAATTCGTAATTCTTCAGGTCCACGCCGTTGGGCACGACCGCCAACTCTCCCTGGTAGCCCATCCCCCGCGCGTAGCCGGCCAGATAATTGGAAATAACTTGGATAAAATCGGCTTTAATAAAAATTCTTTTAAACAGCGGGTAAACCAGCCGCACCTTTTTCTTTATTTCCTCGATCGGGTCGCCTTCCTGCAAGGTCAGAAGATAGGGCGTGTTTTTATGGCATAATTTAAAAAACACGGCCGCAAAGCCGGCAAACGCCGCCATCATCGCCCAAATGCCGTCATAGTTATTTTTCCGGTTAAGGCGGCAGGCCGCGCCGGCGGCGGCAAAAGGAAAAATGTATTTATTCAGCTTAAGCGGCCATTTTACCAAGTCTGACATGTTCGGTTTATTCGCCGTAAAACCGATCCTATATATGTTAACATTGCCTAACTTCTCAAATTTCGGCAAAGCGCGGTCGAAACGCAAAGTTATCAGGTCAAACTGGATCTCTTCAAGCCTGGCGGTTATTTCTTTAATGGCAATTTCCGCTCCGCCGACGAACGGCAGATAGGCGGTGGAAAATATCAAAATTTTTTTCGGCATAATTATTACTTATACCTTTCCAACTTTCTTTCCTGCTTATTGAGCAGCTTGGCGTAAGTATACCTTACTTGATTGACAAAACTTTTTTTATCAGCCTGTCTGACGGTAAAATCAACGTTCGGCTCAAGCAGTTTTAAATTTCTTTCCAATGAAATATCGGATAAAAACACTGAATCGGCCCGCCGAAGCGCCAGCTTATACATCAGCGCGGCCAATTTGGCCCTGATTGTGCCTCTGCGCTTAATCTCCGCGCGGCTAAAAATCAATAAGAGCAAACTGTCTTTAAACATCAGCCTGAATAAAATCGCCGCCAGCGCGCCGTAGCTAGACATGACCGACCAGACAAACTTAAATTTATATTTTTTATTAAGCTTTCTGGCCGCGAACGCCCCGCCTAAAGCCAAAAAATACTTGTCCATTCCCCCGCCGAAGCCCAAACGGTAAATATGCGTATTGCCGATTTTTTCATGTTTGGCCAAATTTTTTCTGAACTTGGCCGTGATAATATGGAATTCCGTGTCCGGCATTTCGCGCGCCAAATCAGCTACCGCTTGCTCGGCCGGCCCCAGGTCCGGGTAGTATTTTATGGTAAAGGCTAAAATTCTTTTTTCCGGTAATTCAATGGTTTTAAAATATTCAATCGTTTTATTTAGGCCGTGGTCAAGCGATATTTTCGGCTGCCAGCCTAATTTTTCTTTGGCCAGGCTGATATCCGGCCGCCGTCTCTTGGGATCATCGGTCGATTTCTTCTGTTTGACGATTTTAGAATTTGATTTGGTTTTTTCGATTATTTTTCCAGCCAACGCCAAAACGGAAATTTCTTCCGGGTTGCCCAAATTTACCGGACCGGTAAAATTATCGCGTCTCATCATTAAATCTATGCCGCTGATCAGGTCGTCGATATACTGGAAGCTTCTGGTATTAGACCCGTCGCCATAGATCGCCAAGTTTTTGCCGGCCAAGGCGTTTACGATAAAATTAGTCATGGCGCGGCCGTCGTTAATGTCCATTTTCGGCCCGTAAGTATTGAAAATCCTGATTATTTTTACATCCACGCCGTATTCGCGGTAATAGTCCATGCATAGCGTTTCGGCGCAGCGCTTGCCTTCGTCATAACAAGCGCGCGGCCCCAGCGGATTGACATTGCCGTTATAAGCTTCGTTTTGCGCCGGCGTTTGCGGATCGCCGTAAACCTCGGAGGTGGAAAATTGCATAATTCTGGCTCCGTGCCGGCGCGCCAGTTCCAGCATGTTGATCATGCCCAGGGTATTGGTTTTAATGGTGTGGATCGGGTCGTATTGGTAGCTGGTCGGCGAGCCGGAACAGGCCAAGTTAAAAAGCCAATCGACCTTTTCCCTGAAATTTATAGGCTCAATAATGTCATGTTTAATAAATTTAAAATCACGCTTGCCTAAAAGCTTTTCAATATTTTTGGTTGAACCGGTAGTTTGTAGGTTATCCAGGCAGATTATTTTATGCCCAGCCTCAAGGTACTTCTCGCAAAGATAAGAGCCGATAAAGCCGACGCCGCCGGTTATGAGAATGGTTTTATTTTTCATGTATTTTTTTATACCAATCCAAAGTTTTTTCCAGGCCTTGACTTAAACTTACTTTAGGCTGATAGGATAAAACCCTTTTAATCTTTTCTATGTTAGCTTTGGTCCTTAGCTGGTCGCTACCGCGCGCCGGCAGAGAAATTTTATTGGCGCTTTTCCCAGCTAAAGCCTCAATCAACTCAATCAACTCTTTGTTGCTGTATTCCTTATCCGAGCCAAGATTGAAAATTTCACCACGGCATAAATCCAGTTTATCCAAAAATAAAATCAGCCCGTCAATGATGTCGCTGACGTAAGTATATGACCTAGAATGATCCAAGCTGCCATCATATATGGGAACTTCTTGCCCGGTGACTACGCTCTTAACCAGTCTTATGATCATTTTTTCCGGACGTTCTCTCGGCCCGTAAGTTGAGTACAGACGGACGGCACAAACCGGCAAAGCGTGCGATTTAAAATATGATAAAACCAATTGTTCCGCGGCTAATTTGGTAATCGCATAATAAGATATCGGATTGATAATTGCCTCTTCGCTTGAGATGGCGATTTTACCATAAACTGATGAAGTTGAAATGTAGATAAAAAGCTTGAGCGAAGGTAAATTTTTTACAACCTTCATTAATTTGTCAGTCGCCAGAATATTATTTCTAATGTGCGCTTCGAGCGGAACTTGGTCGGAAATTCCCGGTTGGGCCGCCAGATGATAAACTATTTCAACGTCTTGGCAAATTTCCGCGATTTTATCATCAAGTAAATCAATTTCATAAAATTTAACCCCTTTCTCGGTAATATCTTTTATATTTTGTCTTTTTAACTTTACGGAATAATAATCAGTAAGCGAGTCAACGCCGATAACTTCATGTCCAAGTTCAGCCAACCTTTCCGCCAGATGCGAGCCGATAAACCCGGCCGCGCCGGTTACTAATATTTTACTCATAATTGTTTAAACTCATTATTTATTAGTATTTTCCATGGCCCAGGCAATCGTATTTTTTATGCCTTGTTCAAGTTTCGTCTTCGCCCGCCAGCCCAATACTTTTCCGGCCTTCGCGCTATTAAGCACGCTCCGTTGCACTTCGCCCGGCCGGTCTGGTTCTTTTTTATAAACAAATTTTTTGCCCGCGGCTTTTTTTATGGCATTAATAATTTGCAGCATGCTGATTTCTTTACTATTGCCGATATTAAATACGCCCCGCGCCCCGGACGCCATGGCTTTAAGGCAAGCGGCCACTGCGTCGGCCACGTAAACAAAATCCCTGGTTTTACTACCGTCGCCGTAAAGCACGCTGGACCTGCTTTTGGCGATATTGTAAGTAAAAATTCCAATAACGCCGCATTCCCCGTCGCTATATTGCCTTGGCCCATAAACATTGGCCAGCCTTAAAATAACATGCTTTAAGCCAGCCAATTCGCCATACATAGCCAAATATCTTTCAGCCGCGTATTTATGGATGGCGTAAGGCGAAACCGGTTGAATTAAAGTTTCTTCGGTCGCCGGTTTTAAACAATCGCCGTAAAGCGCGCCGCCGGTGGAAATAAAAATAACTTTTTTAACTTTGTTTAAGCCGCTATTTTTAAAAACCCGATAGCTGCCCATGGCGTTAACCTTATTGTCAAACTCCGGCTCAGCCACCGACTTGCGGACGTCAATCTGCGCCGCCAGATGAAACACATAGTCAAATTTTTCTTTTTTGAAAATTTTATCAATGGCCGGCGAGCAGATATCGGCTTTATAAAATTTAGCCTTGGGATTAAGGTAGGCTTTTTTGCCGGTTGACAAATTGTCAATTACGCAAACTTTATGGCCGAGTTTAACCAGCCCGTCAACTAAATTGGAGCCGATAAAACCTGCCCCTCCGGTTACCAAAATTTTCATAATGCTATAAATTAATTTTATCGTCCGATACCTCTATAAAGTATGCCCGCTTTTTTAATCGCTTCTTTGTCCAGAAAATTTTTGCCGTCAACCACGACGAGAATCTTGTTTTGCTTCAATTTTTCGGCGGTTACTTTTTTAAATTCGCGGTGATTTGTCGCCAAAAGAATGGCTTCCGACTTTTTCAATATTTCCGCCAGGCTTTTCGCGGTAGATTTATCTAAAACAAACGGGTCGTAAGTATGGATAACGGCGCCAATTTTCTCCAATAATTTGATTATTTTATATGACGGACTTTCGCGCAAATCGCCCACATTGGCTTTGTAAGACAGCCCCAGAATTCCAATTTTGGCGCCTTTAACCGATTTTTTCACGTCATTAAGCAAATCTTGCATCATCTCGGCCGTGTATTCAGGCATGCTGTTATTTATTGCCCGGGCAGTCCTTAAAAAACTGTGGTCAAAACCATTGGATTTGGCTTTTTCAATTAAATAGTAAGGGTCAACCGGGATACAGTGGCCGCCCACGCCGCAGCTCGGCCAATGCGGCATAAAAGAGAAAGGCTTGGTGGAAGCTCCTTTAATAACATTGACTATATCAATGTTAAGCCGGCCGAATGATTTGGCCAGTTCGTTAACGAAGGCGATATTAATGTCGCGGAAAGAATTTTCCAATATTTTTACGGCTTCGGCTTCGCGAATGGAATCAATTGCCATAATCGGCGCGTCAACGATACTTTCATAAAATTCTTTAGCCAGCTTCAAGCCGGCTTCTTCAAACGCCCCGACCACGCGCGGAATATTGCCAACATTCCATTTTGGGTCGCCGGGATTTACTCTCTCGGGGCAATGAGCGATAAAAACATCCCGGCCCGGCCGGTGGCCGGCGGCAACGAAAATCGGCCGCACGATATCCTCGCAAACTCCCGGATTAACCGTTGATTCCAAAATAACCAAAGCGCCCTTCTTTAAATTTTGCGCGACGGCTTTAGAAGCGCTGATAACCGGATCAAGCACCGGATAATATTTTTCGTCAACCGGAGTAGGCACGCAAATTATGCAGATGTCGCATTTTTTTAAAATTTTCGGGTCGGCCGAAACGTTAATTTTTACTTTAAGCAATAATTTTTCTAAAAAATCTTCTTTAAACGGACTTTTGCCTTGAGCGATAATTTTCAGCTTTTCTTTATCCGTATCAATGCCGTAAACTTCATAGCCCTTTTTAGCCGCTACTGCCGCCAAGGGGAGGCCGACATACCCCATGCCGATAATGCCGATTTTGCATTTCTTACTAATTTTCATAAAAATATTTTGTGACTTAAAATTTAAAACAGTTGATCAGTTTATTTTGATAGTCGGCGAACCCACCGCGACAATATTATAACCCGCCCGCGCCAACTCAAAGTACTTCTGCGCCAGCAGGCGGCGGCCGTCCATGACAATCGCGCCCTTCGGCAGTTTTTCTAGAATCAAACCGTATAATCCCCTGAATTGCGGCCAATCGGTCGCGATGATTAACGCGTCAGCGCCGGTTATGGCCTCAACTTCAGCCGCGGCCAGATTAATTTTACCCGCGTCTTTATTGCCGGCAAAATATTTCATAAAATTATTTCCGGCCACCGGATCGTAAGCTTTTACCTGCTTAACGTTATGAGCCAATAAAAATTCGGTCACGCCCAGGGCGGCCGAATTACGGATGTCGTTGGTGTCCTGCTTAAAGGCCAAGCCTAAGAGGCCTACGGTTTTACCCGCCCAGTTGAAATTCAATTCAGTTTCAGC
>MNZH01000065.1 GCA_001873515.1 Parcubacteria group bacterium CG2_30_45_37
TTGCGAAAATTCCTCAAACGCTTTGGCAACGCACCTTGATTTTGTCGGTTCGGGTTCAATGGTTCTTGTTTTTGGATTGTTTACATAGCCAAACGGCGCAAGGCCGGGCCATTCGCCCCGCCTGAGTTTTTGCCTAATCCCACGCTTTACATTTTCCGACAAATTGTCGGAATAATATTTTGATTGGCCAAAGGCGACTTGAAGCATAAATAATCCTTGCGGAGTTGGCTCAAACCAAAAAGTGGGAAAGCGCAAAGAAACGATCTTGCCGATGTCTATGCTGTAAATTATTTGTCCCCCGTCAATGGAATTACGAGCTAATCTGTCGGGGTGCCACGCAATCAAACCGATTGGCTCTTTGCTCTCGTGAACTTTGCTCATCATATCGTTAAAAATTTCTCGGCCGGGTTTCTTTGCGCTTTTACTCTCAATAAAGGTTTCGGCAATTTCAATATCTTCCCGCTTGGCATATTCCGCCAACTCCGCAAGCTGGGCTTCAATGCTCATCACTTGTCTTTCTTCATCTTCCGTAGATTTGCGAGCGTAGAGAAAAAATTTTGTTTTCATAATATCTCCTTGTTAAGTTAATAATTGTCGTCTTTGGCCATTGCGCCTGCGGCGCAAAAGCGCGGGATTAAAAAACTTGCTTTGTATTCCGCCTTTGGTGGAAAGGAAAAAATTGGAAATAAACTTTGTTTATTGCGTGCTTCGCACACCGAACCGCCGTTTGCTTTCCCGAAAAACTGAATTTGAATTTGTCCGACCTTTTGATTTAATTCCGAAATATTTACCCGCCGTAGCTGAAAAAGCGCAGGAGGGCAGGGCTTTTTGCGAAGCGAGACCCGCCGAAAGCTGGGCGAACGAGCAAACAAACTGCCTCTGAATTTGAAAAAAGTTTAACTTGGTCGGGGTACCCGGAATTGAACCGGGATTACACGCACCCGAAGCGTGCGTAATAGCCTTTATACCATACCCCGAGGATTTTTAATAAGAAAATAGATTGCGGGTCGCCAGCCTCGCCTAGCGAGTCTAGGCGGGGAGCCCGCAATGACAAGGGAAAGGAAATGGATTCCCGCGTAGGCGGGAATGACAAATCTTGGTGGACTTACCGGGAATCGAACCCGGACCTCGGCAATGCGAATGCCGCGTAATACCGTTTTACTATAAGCCCAAATAATTATTCCCCGCTTTTTATCAATTCAATATTATTAATTACCACATCTTCAGTCGGATGGCCGTTTTCATTAACGGCCACGGCTTCAATTTTTTCCATCACCTCAAACCCGTTAACCACATAACCGAAATTAGTATGCTTGCCGTCAAGCCAGGCCGTGGCCGCGGCCGTCACGATGAAAAATTGCGAGCCGTTGGTGTTGGCTCCGGAATTGGCCATGGCCAAACTGCCCTTAACTAATTTATGCTGATTAATTTCATCCTGAAATTGATAACCCGGCCCGCCCTGACCGTCGTTTGACCAATCGTCGTCTTTACTCAACGGATCCCCTGTCTGAATCATGAAATCCTTAATTACCCGATGAAATTTCGTGCCATTATAAAAACCGGCTTTAGCCAGATTTAAAAAATTATTGACCGTTATCGGCGATTCTTCAGTATAAAACTTAACGGTAATATCGCCAAAATTGGTTTTAATTGTGGCGCTGTCATACTGCGCGGCTAAATTTTCCAGCTGTTTCTGGTTATTTGATTGCGCCGATGTCTGCGACTGTTCGTTTTGACTGGCGGCTTTGCCGGTGGGTTTTACTTTGGGCGTGGCGCCGTATTTTATGGCCGTCATTCTGTCTATTATAGCCGCTTCGTTAAAATTGTCCATAGTTTTAGGCGCGTTAGTTTCGTCGTAAGTGTATTGATTGTTGGTGCAAGCGGTTAAAGCCAATAAAATAAAGATTAAAAAAACTACTTTTTTCATATATGTTCAAATCTTAATAATTTCCCTTGGCTATCAAAATAAAATTTCATTTTCATGAATTCGCCGGCTAAAACCCGCGGCAGCCAGTGCGGGTCGTCGTCCCACATTCGTTCAAACGGCAGTTCATTTATTTTAAACCATTTTAATTCGCCTTCATTATTGGCTTGCATTTCACCCGCATAACTTCCGGCAACATACACATGAGTAATATTATCCCAATCCTGCCTGTCATGAAAATAAAACTCCAGCTCGGCCATTTTTTTCAAATCGCTTGCTTCCAGCCCGGTCTCTTCTTTTACTTCCCTAATCACCGCTTGCTCCAACTCCTCGCCGGTTTCAACTTTCCCGCCCGGCCCGTTCCATTTGCCCACGCCAAATCCCCGGCGTTTAAACTGCAGCAGCACTTCGCCTTGATTATTTATTAAATAACAAAGATTTTTTATGTTATTTGACATAAAACTCTTTCTTTATTTCCTCGTCGTCTTCCATTTTCTTCTCTTCAATCTTTTCCTTGGCTCGCTCGCGCAATTCTTTTAAGTCCATCCGATTAAGTTCCAAACTGCGTTTTTCCAAATAGTCTTTGTTATTTAAATTCTGGTCGTCAATTACTTCGGACAAAAGCACGTCCAAAATCGCGCCGATTTTCGGCCCGGGTTCAATATTTAACAATTTCATTAAATCATCGCCGTTAATTTTAAGCATTTTCACCGAGACCGCGTCGAATCTCACTTTTTCCATCATATATTCCAGGTGGCGCAATTTATAAGGCTTGGCCTTGGGCACGCCCGAGCCTAAACGGTCGGCCACGCGCAAATCAATCAAGTCGGCCAAATTTTCTTCGCCCACTTTCCTGATTAAGCGCCTGACCGAACTGGCCGTTACCTCGCCTACGTTATAATAAAACATGTGATTCTTGATTAAGGTGGTCACTTTCTCAATATCGGCGTTGGCGAATTTCAATCTAGCCATGATTTTAAGCGCCACTTTGGCGCCCACCAAATCATGATTATAAAAAGTGGCGCCGCCCTTAATGATTCTTTTGGTTTGCGGCTTGGCGATGTCATGGAGTAAGGACGCCAGTTTAACCTGCCATTTTTTATTGGGCGTGAACTTCAGCGACAACAGGCTATGTTTAAAAACCGGATAAATATGGTGCTTATTCTGGTCCACGCCCACGCCGCGCTCCAGCTCGGGAATGAGATATTGCAGTAATTTCATTTCCTGCAAGCTAATTATGCCTTCATCGGCCCGGTCGGATTCCAAAATTTTTACCAATTCATCGCGAATTCTTTCGGCTGAAACAAATTTAAGGCCGCCGGCCATTTTCATAATCGCCCGTTCGGTTTTCGGCTCAAGGGTAAAATTTAGCTGGCAAGCCAATCTGATGGCGCGCATCATTCTTAAAGCATCCTCTTTAAACCGGTCTTCCGGCTCGCCCACGGCGCGGATGATTTTTTTCTTCAAATCCTTCTCGCCGCCGAAAAAGTCAACTAGGGTCATGCCGTCAGCCTTAAGCGCCATAGCGTTAATGGTAAAATCTCTCCGGCTTAAATCTTTTTCCAAACTGTCTTCAAACACCACCTTATCCGGATGCCGGCGGTCGCTATAGCCTTGCTCCGAGCGGTAAGTCGTAACTTCAACCACAGCCTCGGTTTCTCCGTTGGCCAGTTTCACCGGCACCAACACCGTGCCAAAAACATTTTCGTATTTGCCGTCCGAAAATATTTCTAAAATTTTTTCCGGCCTGGCGTTAGTCGTGACATCCCAATCCTTAGGCGTTAAAGCCATTAGCAAGTCACGCACGCAGCCGCCCACGATATAGGCTTCAAAACCCGCTTTTTCCAGACTTTGCACGATATTTTTTACATAAACCGCAATCTGCATAAATTTAAATTATAGCTAAAATATACAACAATTCGCGCCTAAAGTCAAAAAACTCCGCCACCAGCGGAGCTTTTCAACTTTTAGTGCACAAGTTATTAACCCCGTTAAATAATTTCGATTTCATCGGAATTAGACTTCCCGGAAGTCTATTTAACGGGGTAAACAAATTAAAACCTTTTTAGCCATTTCAGAATCGCCCAAGCGATGACGCCGCCCAACAGCGCGGTAATTAGCTGGGGCCAGCTCATCATTTTGGCCACGGCCACGGCCAAGTCCTGTTTAATTAATAATTTAGTTATCCAGCTTACGCTAATATATAAAAAGGCGAATTTTAAAATTGAGCCGATTAAAACCCCCTGCCAGTAGCCGCTCGAGGAATTTTTTGACCAGTCGTAAATCCGGTCAATGCTTAAAACGTAAAGCGCGTTCGAAATCATGATGAATGGCACCGCCGGAGCCAAAACCGCGGGCAATAACCCGCCGGCTAAAGCCATCAGGCTGGGGATTAAAGCCACCACCAAGGCGCTTCTCACGCCCGCTAAAAACAAAATTAAAATTAAAATCGCGTTGATTACCGGCCCGGTAAGCCATTGCAGATGCAAGAAAAACGGCAAAAACATGGCCACACCGGTCAAAGCCAAAAATTGGCTTAAGGCGCGGACATTAACTTTTTCCAAAACGATTTCTTTAATTATGTTTGGCATATTTACTATTTAACTTTTTTTCCTATACTTCGTATACAACACCTGCGCCCTTAACTTTCCCTTGCCCTTAAGCCAGCGCAAAGCCCGGAGAGCTTCTTTATTTTCATGGGCGCGCCTGACCGAAGCGCCGGCGTCAATTTTATACAAAGCCTCCAGCCGTTTCTTAATAATTTCTTTAGTGGTGGGAATGGGCTGGCCGCCGCCGCCGATGCAGCCGCCCGGGCAGGCCATAACTTCAATATAATCATAATCATTAAGCTTGTCAAAAACCGGCTGAATCTGCCCGATGCCGTTGACCACGGCGATTCTCAATTTCTTGCCAGCCAACTCCACGACCGCTTCTTTGACTCCGGCCAAACCGCGCGCCTGCTTAAATTCCACCCGGCCATGGCCGGCTTTCAAACTCATTTTATTTTTTTTATTTTCCTCAAGGCAAACCGTATCTCGCGCCGTAGCCAGCAGATACTCGGCTGTTCTTAGGGCCGATTCCATCACGCCGCCAGTGGCGCCATAAATCGCGGCCGCGCCGCTTGATTCGCCCAAGGGATTGTCTGACGCCGCCGGTTTCAATTTAAAAAAATCTATTCCATGCTTTTTAATCAGCCAGGCCAATTCCCTGGTGGTCAGGCAATAATCAATCGGCCAGTTGCCTCTAATTTTTAACTCGGCGCGGCCAGCCTCAAACTTTTTGGCCGTGCAAGGCACAATTGAAACCGTTAAAATATTTTTCTGATTGATTTTCATCTTTTCGGCCCAGTAGGTTTTGATTAGGCCGGCGCTGTGGCTTTGCGGGCTTCTGGCCGTGGTCAAATTCGGCATTAAATCCGGACGATAAAATTCAATATATTTTATCCAGGCCGGGCAGCAGGAAGTGAGCATAGGCAAAACCCCCCTTTGTCCCCCCTTATCAGGGGGGATGCCTGATTTCACTCGCGCCACCAATTCTTCGGCTTCTACTATGGTAGTTATGTCCGCGCCGAAATTTACGTCAAAGACATAATTAAAGCCCAGCTTTTTCAAGGCCGCCACCACTTGCCCGGACATTATCTTGCCGTACGGCGCGCCAAATTCTTCGCCAATGCTCACTCTGATTGAAGGCGCAAACTGCGCTACCAGCACTTTACCCCCCTTGACAAAGGGGGGTAGGGGGGATTTATCGCGCAAAGCTTTTTCCACCAAATGCCAGTGGCTCTGTTCCTGGGCCGCGCCCGCCGGGCAATGCAAAGCGCACTGGCCGCAATAAATGCAATCGGCCGGTTTGGCTTTTTTGCCGATAAAAGGCAGGCCGCGGTGTTCGCTCGCCGGCACGATTTCCTGGTCAATGCCCTTGCCCGTTAACTTTAAATAATTTATTTTCTGTACATCATTGCAAACGTCCAGACAATGGCGGCAGTCAATGCATTGCCGGCCGTCAATTTCCACGGCGTTGGCGAATTTATAAACTTTCCTTTTGCTTTTCCGGTCTGAAAAATGGGTAATTTCAATTTTATATTTTTCGGCGTACTCCAGCAGCTGGCAATTAAACCGCCAAATGCAGGTCGGGCATCTTTTAATGTGCTCGGCGAAAATCAATTCCAGGTTTAAATTTCTGGAGCGCTTGACCCGCTCGCTGTCGGTCTTAATTTCCAGGCCGGCGGCAACCGGCGTTGAACAAGCGGTGGCCAAATTTTTCCGATCCACGATTTCCACCACGCAGACGCGGCAATTGGCTTTCACGGGCAAATCCGGATGATAGCATAAATTGGGAATTTCAATGCCGTTATCATGGGCAACCTGCATGATGGTTTTCCCCTCTAAGCAGCTTAGCCGCCGGCCGTTTATTTTTAGGTTAATTTTTTTCATGGTAAACGTTTTTTATCAAGCTTTTTATGGGTACGGCCGCGGCGGCGCCTAAAGCGCAAAATGAAGCGTCGCTTAAATTGTCCAACAAATCATTAAACAGGCGCCAATCAATTTTTTCTTTCATAAAAACATCCCTTAGCCGGTATATCCCTTCGCGGCACGGGGCGCATTGGCCGCAGGATTCGTTGACGTAAAAGTTCAGCCAATTTTTAACGACTTTTTTAAAATCATTTTTGGCCCGGCTGTAAACCGTAATGGCGCCGGCGCCCGAGGCCGGCCGCTTTAGCTGCTTAGCGTTAAAGACTTCGCCGGAGACGTTGCCGCCGACTTGAATGAAAAAAGGAAATTTAGGAAAATTGTCGGTTTGTTTTAAAATTTTTTCCACGGTTAAGTTATCCGGCAATTCAAAAACTCCCTCAAACGGGCAATCGCCGGAAATGGTATAAAATCTGGTGTTTTTAAACTGGCCGGCCGCCACCAGGCTCACATTATAAAACGTCTCCACGTTGTTGATTAAGGTGGGGCGGCCCCAGAGCCCGCTGGTCGTGGGAAAGGGCGGTCTTAATCTGGGCTCAATCCGTTTGCCTTCAATGGCGTTTAAAATCGCGCTTTCTTCCCCGCCGATATAACCGGAGTTAATCGGTTTAACGAATATCTCAATTTTAGCGTCTTTAATCAGGCTGGCTAATTTTTTATTTAATTTTTTATGGTAAGCATAATTTAAATACAAAAAAGCTCTTTCGGCAGACAAAAAGTCAATGGCGATTTTTATGCCATCAATTACCCGAGCCGCGTAATGCTCCAAAATGCAGCCGTCCTTCATTACGCCCGGTTCGCCCTCGGCCGCGTTGCACACTACAAAACATTTCTTATTGTCAGCGGATTTACTCTCCAAAGCTTTAGCGACGGAGAGCCATTTCTCGGCCACAAAAAAACCGGCGCCGCCGCGGCCGACCAAGTTAGCTTTCTTTATTTTAGATAAAATGTCACTCACAAAAATTATTAAATTAACTTCTTTTTATCTATCTGCTCACATAAATCAGCTAACCGACAACTATAGCCCCACTCATTATCATACCAACTAATAATTTTCAGCATGTCTCCGTCAATTACTTTGGTTAAAGCTAAATCAACAATCGCGCTCGCGGAATTTCCGATGAAATCCGACGATACCAGCGGCTCATCGGTTACGGCCACGATGCTTTGGTAGCTTCCGGCCGCGGCTTTTTTTACAGCGTCGTTCACGGCTTCGGCAGTCACAACTTTTTCCATAATATAAACCGTATCGCAAAGCGACACTACGGGCGTGGGCACGCGTAAAGCCAAGCCGTCAAATTTTCCGGCCAGTTCCGGAATGGTTAGGGCCGCGGCGCGAGCCGCTCCCGTAGTGGTTGGCACGATATTCACGGCCGCGGCGCGAGCGCGCCTTAAATCTTTATGAGTTCCGTCCACCAAATTTTGGTCCGCCGTATAAGCATGAATCGTGGACATGACAGCCTTTTTTATGCCGAAACTATCCCTGATTATTTTCGTTACCGGCGCCAGGCAATTGGTGGTGCAGGACGCCATGGAAATGATTTTATCGCTTTTGCTTAAATCTTTTTCATTGACCGACAAAATAATGGTTTTAATTTGTCCCCTCTCCTTACTAAGGAGAGGGTTAGGGTGAGGTGTCTCTTTAGCCGGAGCGGAAATTATCACCTTCTTGGCGCCAGCTTCCAGGTGTTGCCCGGCGCCGGCAACATCCGTAAATCTGCCGGTGCATTCCAAAACAATATCCACTTTCATTTTTCCCCAAGGCAGTTTGGCCGGCTCTTTTTCCTTGAACACCTGGTATTTCTTGCCGTCCACCGCTAAACTATCGGCGACGGCCTCAACCTTTTTATCAAAATCATAACAACTGTCGTGCTTTAGCAAATGCGCCAGCGTTTTGGTGTCGGTCAGGTCATTAATGGCCACGATTTTTACCCCCTTTTTATTAAGTAAAGCCTTAAAAGCGCTTCGGCCAATCCGGCCAAAGCCGTTTATCGCAATGTTCATATTTTTACGGTTAAAAATTATAGAATAATTATAACATATATTAGACAAAACAAAAAACAGCCCTTCGGCCGCTTTTTTATTATTACTTCTAACTTCTTACCTCTTAATTTTTTTCGCTTCCACTTCCACTACATCGCCGCCCTCGCCGTTAGAACCTTCCAGTAAAACATCAACCGTTTGTTTTAAAATATGCTGGGCAATAACCCGGCCGCGCTTGCCTTCAACTTTAACTTCACTGTCAACCAACGGCAATTTTTCGGCTAATTTTTTATAACCGTCTTCTTCAAACGATAAACAGCACATCAAGCGGCCGCAAACGCCGGAAATGCGCTCCGAACCGCGGTGCACGCATTGTTGCAGTTCAGCCATCTCCGAAGTGATGGAATTGAGTTCGCCTAAAAAGCGGCCGCAACATAACGGCCGGCCGCAATGGCCGAAATCGCCCGAGTGGCGCGCTTCGTCGCGGATGCCGATTTGCTGAAGCCTGATGGCCTTGCTGAAATGCTTGGTCAAATCTTTAACCAGCTCGCGAAAATCCACTCGGCTATCCGCGATAAAAGGAAAAGTCAGGCGCGCGCCGTCAAACGAGTAATGCACGTCAACCAATTTCATGGGCAGCTGGTATTTCTCAATCAGCTTGCGGCAAAAAGTAAAATCTTTTTTCTTCTGCTTGTCGTTGGGCAGTTTTTCCAAATCGGCCGGCTCGGCCTTTCTGATAACCTTCTTAATTTCCACTGACTCGCCTTCAGCCGGCTTTTCCGGGTCAGCGTCGGGCGCGGTCGCGAAACCAACCACTTTGCCTAACTCCACGCCCAGTTCTGTTTTAACAATCACCTGATCGCCGATTTTTACGTCCAAAGCAAACGGGTCAAAATTATATTTTTTGTCCCAAGGCGCGAATTGTACCTGAACTAGTTTCATACAAAAATTATAGGCTATACCTGATAAATTTTTCCACTTTCACTCCGCCCAAAATATCTTCAACCTGCTTTTTGTCATCTTTGATATACTCTTGTTTCACCAGACAGACTTCTTCGTAAAATTTCTCGAGCTTCCCGGCCGTGATTTTTTCAATCATGTTTTCGCTCTTGCCTTCTTTCAAGAGTTGCTCGCGGTAAATTTCTTTTTCTTTGGCGATTTCCCCGGCCGCCACGTCTGCCGGCGCGATATATTTCGGGTTGGCGGCCGCAACTTGCATGGCGATGTCATAAGCGATGTCGCTTTGGCCTTCTTTGTTTAAAGCCGCTAAAACGCCGATTTTCCCGCCCGAGTGCGAATAAACCGCCACCGTGCCGCTTGAAGTTAATTTATCATATCTTTTAACGTCCAACTTCTCGCCAATCACGCCGCTCAAGCTGTCTAAATCTTCTTTGACCGTACTGCCAGCAAAATTTAAAGATATCAATTCAGCCAAATCCTCAGGCTGTTTGGCAATAATTAAATCCAAAATTTTCGCGGCGAAAGCTTGAAATTTTTCGCTTCTGACCACGAAATCGGTCTCGGCGTTGATTTCCACAATATAGCCGGTTTTGGCGTCATCGCTCACCGCCAGTTTAATGACGCCTTCGCGCGTTTCGCGATCGCTTCGTTTGGCCGCCTTGGCAATGCCTTTTTTCCTTAAAATTTCCACGGCTTTGTCAATGTCGCCGCCGACCTCTGTCAAGGCGGCTTGGCAATCGCCGATGCCGGCGCCGGTTTTTTCACGCAATATTTTTAACTTTTCCATAAATTTATTATTGATTATTAGCTTTCTTTTCTTTTTCCATTTTGCCTTCTA
>MNZH01000080.1 GCA_001873515.1 Parcubacteria group bacterium CG2_30_45_37
TATCTTCGCCATTTCGGTGGTGATTTTCCCGCCCATGGTGGCGCAATTTTTTATCCACGCCCGCACGGCCTTGATTGCTCGCGCCGCCGAATGGACGATTGGCTTTTTCCAAAACCAATTGGTTTACGCTATTTTATATTTTTTATTGGTTTTCGCTTTTACTTATTTTTACACCGAAGTTATTTTTCATCCCACCCAAATCGCGGAAAACCTGCAGAAGCAGGGCGGTTTTATCCCCGGCATCAGGCCGGGCCGCCATACCAGCGAATATTTAGCCAACACCACGCATAAAATTATTTTCGTGGGCGCTTTGTTTTTAGGCGTGATTGCCATCTTGCCTTTGATTTTAAGATATTTCACCGGCATCCAGGCTTTAACCATCGGCGGCACCTCGCTACTCATCGTGGTCTCGGTGGTGATTGAAACCGTCAAGCAGATTGAATCGCAATTGACTATGCGGGAATATGAAGGCATGTAGAAAATTACGAATTACGAATTAAGAATTATGAATTATGGAAATGCCGAAGCCAGGTAAAAATCCCGCCAGTCGGGTTTTTTTGTTGGGCTGATTTGTGGTATAATGGGATTATTAAATAAAAAATATGGCTAAAATAATATCGCGAGATTTTCTTAGCAGAAGCCTGACCGGCCAAAAATTAAATACCAAAGTCGGCGCGGTTAGGATTGGGGGAAAAAGTTTAAGAGGCGCGGATTTAAAAAAATTTATTACCTCTAATTTAGGCGGAAAAACCTCCACCTTGATCGAAAAAGCGCTTAAAGAAAAATATGGCCTCTACGGTAGCCAAGATAAAACGAAAAAGAGGCAGTCGCTGATGGAACTGGTTAGGGGCGATAAAGAAAGCGGTTTAAGACAGGAGCAGATCAAGAGAAATTTAGAATTAAATAAGCAAAAAGACGAGCCGGGATTAAATAAACTGGCGCGCAAGATGACCTTTGCCGGCAGAGTCGCGGGGCCGGCCGATAGGACCAAGGGAACAATGAGCGATATAGGCGTAAAAACAAACGTTATCGGCTTCGCGCGGGCGTTAAATAATAAAAAATTAGCGGATAATCCCGCGCCCAAGTCATCGTCCGCCAGTACGCCTCCGCCGTTCAGATTGGCGGCCTAAGAATTTTTAAAAACTTTTTTAATTATGCCTAAAAAAATTATCATATTTTTCGGTCCGCCCGGCTCGGGCAAGGGCACACAGGCGGAACTATTGGCTAAAAAAACCGGCTGGAAAAAAATTTCCACCGGAGATTTATTTCGCGCCGAAATCGCGGCCAAAACCGTTTTGGGCCAGCAGGTGGAAAAATATCTAAAGGCCGGCAAATTAGTGCCGGATAAGCTAACCGCAAGTTTGGTGGAAAAAAATTTAAGGCAGAAGGCCAGCGGTTTTATTTTTGACGGCTTTCCCAGAAATCGCCGGCAGTTAAAAGATTTGCTTGATTTATTTAAAAAAATAATTAAAACCAGCGAGGCGATTTACGCTTTGGAAGTGGCGGTGAGCGACGGCGAGGCGAGAGAGCGGCTGGGCCAAAGGCGGCTGTGCGCCTGCGGCTTGGTTTACCACTTAGTTTATAATCCGCCGATCAGCGCCGGTGTCTGCGATATCTGCGGCGGAAAATTGTTTATGAGAAACGACGACCAGCCGAAGGTAATCGCCGGTCGCTTAAAAATTTATCATCGGCAGAGCGCGCTCTTGCTTGACTATTGGCGCAAACAGGGTAGACTGATAAAAATCGACGGCGAACAGGCTATCAAGAAAATTCATGAGGAAATAATGGAAAAGCTAAAGTCGTTAAAGTTGGTTTGATATGATTACCATAAAAAATAATAAGGAAATACAATTGTTGCGTCAGGGCGGCCGGATTTTGGGCCAAATTATGAAGCAGCTCGTAAAAGAAGTTAAACCGGGCGCCACCACCGGCCAGTTGGAACAAATGGCTGATTTTTTAATAAAACAAGCGGGCGGGCGGCCGGCGTTTAAGGGGTTTCGCGCCGAAAAAGATGACCGGCCTTTCCCCACGGCGCTTTGCGTCTGCCTCAACGACGAAGTGGTGCACGCGCCCTCGTTGCCGTCGCGGCAGCTAAAATCCGGAGACATCGTCGGCATTGACATCGGTATGGAATACCAGGGTTTTTATACGGACATGGCCGCGACCGCGGCCGTGGGCAAGGTTAGCCGCCAGGCGCAAAAATTGATAAAAACGGTTAAGCAAGCTTTGGCGCTGGGCATTGAACAAGTTCGGCCGGGCAACAGCCTGAACAATATCGGCAAGGCGATTGAGCAAGGCGCCGCAGCTAATGGTTTTTCCGTGGTGCGCGATTTGGTCGGCCACGGCGTCGGCTACGACCTGCATGAAGACCCACAAATACCGAATTACGATTTGTCGTATAATAAAAAAATCATTTTAAAGCCGGGCATGGTTTTAGCCATTGAGCCCATGGTTAATGCCGGCGATTGGCGCGTTAAAGACGGCCCGGACGGCTTAACGATTTTAACGGCCGACGGCTCTTTAAGCGCCCAATTTGAGCATACGATAGTGGTGACGGGGCAGGGGCATGAAATATTGACGAAGTTTGAATTATGAATTATAAATTAAGAAAAAAATATCTTGGCGTAGATTGGGGAGAAAAAAGAATCGGGTTGGCTTTGGGCGATAGCGAAACCAAAGTGGCGACGCCGTTTAGAACGGCCGGCGACATGGCCGAGTTGGTAAAAGTGGTTAAGGGCGAGGAGATTGACGTGGTGGTGGTTGGCCGGCCGGTTCCAATTTCCAATTTCCAATTTTTCTCAAGAGCTGGCGAAGCCCAGACAATTTCCAAACAATTTGAAAAATTTGTCGATGAATTAAAAAGTAAAATCAATATTCCGGTTGAGTTGATAGACGAGCGTTTGTCCAGTAAAGCGGCGGACGCTTTGCCCGGCGACAAAAAAACCAAGGCGGGAAGAGATGAAATCGCCGCCATGCTGATTTTGCAGAGCTATTTGGATAAAATCTAATTATGGAAGAAACATATAATTTAATGGCCATAATTTTAAACCGCCGGCCGTTTGCCGAAGCTGACAGCCGGGTGGTAGTCTATTCGCGCGAGCGGGGCAAGCTGGACTTGGTCGCGCGCGGAGTGAAAAAGATTAAATCCAAACTGGCCGGCCATTTGGAGCCGTTGAGCTTAACCGATATTATGGCGGTGCGCGGCCGGCAGTACGATTACGCGGGCGCGGCGGTGAGCGAAAATTGTTTTTTTAACATTAAAAACGATTTGGCCAAATTGGCCGCGGCCGGACAAGCCATAAAAATTTTTGACAAATTAATCAAGCCGGGCGTGGCCGATGAAGCGATTTTTGATTTACTGAAAGATTATTTGGAAGTATTAAATTTTAAAAAAAGCGGTTTTGATGTTTTAAATTGGTTTTTTATTTTTAAATTATTAGTGGCGTTGGGTTTTAAGCCGGAATTATATAATTGCGTCAACTGCGGCGGTAAAATTACTCCGGCCGGCATGAAATTTGATTTGGCACGAGGGGGCTTGATTTGCGGAAAATGCCGGGCCGAACAGGGGTTGACGATAAGTGAAAATGCGGTTAAGTTGTTAAGACTAGCAGAGAGAGATAGTTTGGAAAAATTGATAAAAATTAAAATAGATAAAAAAACGGAGAAAGAAACCGGCAAAATTATTACTGATTTTTTCCATTGTAGCGTTTAAGACCAACGGCCGGCCTCGGCTTTCGCCAATGAAGCCGGTTTTTTTCTTGCGAAAATGGAAAAAATAGTGTAAAATATTTTTAGAATAAGGTTTTATTTAAATTATTTTTTTATTTAAAATTAGCCATTTTTTATGCTAAGAAGTCATACTTGCGGCGAGCTGACCAAGAAGGACGTGAAAAAAACCGTTGAGCTGGCCGGTTGGGTGCATTCGCGGCGCGACCATGGCGGCTTGATTTTTATTGACCTGCGCGACCGCTACGGCCTGACGCAATTAATCTTTGACCCGAAAATCAGCGCCAAGGCTCTCTCCGAGGCGGATAAACTGCGCCACGAATGGGTGATAAAAATTAAAGGCCAAGTGGCGGCCCGGCCGGCGGAAATGGTCAACAAAAAATTAAAAACCGGCGAGATTGAAATTGAATGCGAGGCGATTGAAATTTTATCTAAATCAAAAACTCCGCCGTTTGAATTAAGCGAAGAAAAAGGCGAAGAAGCCAACGAAGCCCGGCGCCTGAAATACCGCTTCGTGGATTTAAGGCGGCCGAAACTGCAACAGATGCTTAAAACCAAGGACGAATTTTTTCAATATATCAGAAAATATTTTCAGGAGCGGGATTTCGTTGAGGTGCAGACTCCGATTTTGGCCAACTCTTCGCCCGAGGGCGCGCGCGATTTTTTGGTGCCGTCGCGGCTTCACCCGGGAAAATTTTACGCCCTGCCGCAGGCGCCCCAGCAGTTTAAGCAGTTTTTAATGGTGGGCGGGCTGGACAAGTATTTTCAAATCGCGCCCTGCTTCCGCGACGAAGACCCGAGGCTGGACCGCCATTACGGCGAATTTTACCAATTGGACATGGAAATGAGCTTTGTGGAGCAGGAAGACATCTGGGAAATCATGGAGCCGCTGTGGATAGAAGTTACCAAAAAGTTTTCTCATAAAAAATTGGTTGAACTGGAAAAAGACGGCAGTTTCCGAAAGATTCCCTGGCGCGAGTCTATGGAAAAATACGGCACGGACAAGCCTGATTTGCGCTTCGGCCTGGAAATCGCGTCCATTACCGATATGGTAAAAGGTTGCGGCTTTAGCGTGTTTAAAGACGCCGTCAAAGCCGGCGGCGTGGCGCATGCCCTGAAAGTTGACAGCGGGGCGAAATTCAGCCGCAAAGAAATAGACGAAATCACCGAAGTGGCCAAAGCCAAGGGAGCCAAAGGCCTGGCGTACATCACGGTAAAGAACCTCACCCCAACCCTCTCCTTGGTAAGGAGAGGGGGCGATAACCTCACCCAACCCTCTCCTTCTAAAGGAGAGGGCAATTATGAGCTGCAATCGCCGATTGTTAAATTTTTAGGTGATAAATTGTCGCAAGCGATTGTGAAAAAGCTAAATGCCAAAGCCGGAGACATAATTTTTTTCGGCGCCGATAATTGGAAAACTGCCTGTTTAAGCTTGGGCGCGGTGCGTAACGACTGCGCGGCTCGGCTGGGGCTGAAAGATAAGACCAAAGCCGCTTGGTGCTGGATAATTGATTTTCCCATGTATGACTATTCTGAACTTGAAGAAGGACGGGTGGATTTTTCCCATAATCCGTTTTCCATGCCCCAAGGCGGCTTAAAAGCCCTGGAAAATAAAAATCCGCTGGAAATTTTAGCGTACCAGTTTGACCTGATACTTAACGGCTATGAAGTTTCCTCCGGCGCCATCAGAAACCATGAGCCGGAAATCATGTATAAAGCCTTTGAAATCGCCGGCTACCGGCGCGATGAAATTGACAAAAAGTTCGGCGCCATGATCCGCGCCTTTGAGTACGGCGCGCCGCCCCATGGCGGCAATGCTCCGGGCGTGGACCGGATTTTAATGGCCTTAAACGACTGGGATTCCATCCGCGACATCTACGCCTTCCCCAAAGACGGCAAAGGCAAAGACCTGATGACCGACAGCCCGAGCGAAGTGGAAGAGAGGCAGTTAAAGGAATTAAACATAAAAGTTAAAAAAGATTAATATTTATGCGTCTTTCCAAGCTGCAAAAATATATTTTGGAAAAATGTTACAATTTCAAAGGCACCTCGCCAGCGGATTTTTACGGCTTCCACGGAAAGAGCGCTAAGAGTAAAAAAATAATCCAGGACATCATCCATAAAAGCCTGGACTCGCTGGTGGCCGGCGACCTGCTTACGGCCTTGGGTAAAAAAACGGCAAAAAAATGGTTTATTCAAAAAGTGAAATTGACTAATTTGGGAAAAAAATTAGCTGTTAAAATATTAAAATGCAGACAAAGAAAACTGCCAATTAAATAAATAACAATAATTT
>MNZH01000005.1 GCA_001873515.1 Parcubacteria group bacterium CG2_30_45_37
TAAAAAAAGAGGCCGCCCCAAAAAACAATAAATATGAAACACCGAATTAAAGGAAAAAAATTAGACCGAACCAAGGCGCCCAGGGAGTCAATGCTGAAAAATCTGGCCGCCAGCGTGATTATTTATGAAAAAGTAAAAACCACCGAGGCCAAGGCCAAGGCGGTTAGGCCTTTAGTGGAAAAAGCCATTACTTTAGCGATTAAAGGCGGCCTTAACGCCCGCCGCGAATTAATTAGGCGACTGCCTCAACCATTGGCGATTAAAAAAGCCATGGAAGTTTTAGCCGGCAAATATCAGGACCGGCGCGGCGGCTATAGCCGCATCATCAAGTTAGGCTCAAGGCCGGGCGACGGCGCCAAGGTGGCGCAGCTTGAGCTGGTTTAAATAAATTATTATGGCAAAAAGACAAACCTATAAAATTGACGCGAGTAATCAAGCGGTCGGCCGGATCGCCAGCCAGATTGCTTTAATTTTGCGCGGCAAAAATAAGGCCGGCTACCAGCCGCAGCTGGACCAGGGCGGCATCGTCCAGGTCAGCAACATTGATAAGCTTAAATTCACCGGCAAAAAACTTGAACAAAAAAAATATTACAGTTATTCCGGCTATCCGGGCGGCCTGAAGACTAAAAAAATTATTGAATTAAAGCCGGCCGAGATTTTGACCAAAGCCGTTAAAAATATGCTGCCGCCAATCAAGCGGCGGCCCGACCTGCTGAAGAGGCTGATTATTAACTAGCATTTATTATGACGGAAGCTGAAGCGATAAAACTAAAAGGTAAATTTGTCGGCGCCGTGGGCCGCCGTAAAACCGCTACCGCCAAAATCAGGCTGTATAAAAGCGGCGCCGGCGCCTTTATGGTCAACGGCGTTAAAGCCGATGAATATTTTAAAGAAGAAGGATTATTTTCTATCATCAGCCAGCCGCTGAAATTGGTCGGGCTGGCCGCTGATTTTAATATCACCGCGAACGTCTCCGGCGGCGGAAAAAAAGCTCAAGCCGAAGCCGTCAGGCACGGCATCGCCCGCGCCCTGCTACTCGTCAATGAAGAATTACGGGCGTCCCTTAAAGCCAAAGGCTATATTACCCGCGACGCCCGCAAGAAAGAAAGAAAGAAACCAGGGCTGAAAAAAGCCAGGCGCGCCCCCCAGTGGGCCAAACGTTAAAAGCAAATTAATTATAGATAAAACTCCGCCATAAGCGGGGTTTTATTATTTCAGCGCTTGTGTTAAAATTATAACATGCCTGAAAAAATAACTAATATTGCCAAAAATACCTCGTATTTTACCTTGGCCTTAATCCTGCAAAAAGTAATTTCTTTCACTTATTTCACTTTAATCGCCCGCGCCCTGGGGCCGGAAGATTTGGGTAAGTATTATTTTGCCATTTCTTTCGCCGCGATTTTTTCCATCCTCACCGATTTGGGCCAAACCAACCTCTTAACCCGCGAAATCGCCAAGGCCAAAAGAGAAGCCAATAATCTTTTCGGCGCGGTTTTAGGCGTTAAATTGCCCCTGGCCGCGGCCACCGCGCTGATAATAATCGCCTTGGCCAATTTTTTAGGTTATAGCGAATTAACCAGGGCTTTAATCTATTTTTCAACCATTTGCATCGTCTTAGACTCGTTCACCGCCACTTTTTTTTCCGTCTCGCGCGGCTTTCATAATCTTAAATATGAAAGCCTGGCGGCGGTGGTTTTCCAGCTGATTGTGCTTAGCTTCGGCCTCTCGGTCATAAAATTAAATTTAGGTTTAGTCTGGCTGATCGGTTCTTTGGTTTTAGCCAGCATTTTTAATTTCAGCTATTCGCTGACGATTGTGGCCAAAACCTGGAAATTAAGCCTGAAGCCGATTTTTGATTGGCGTCTGGTTAAACTGGTTTTGCGTTTGTCCTTGCCTTTCGGCATCTACGCGATTTTCCAAAAAGTTTACAGCTATTTTGACACCGTGCTTTTAGCAACCCTGGCTGGTGATTATTATGTGGGTATCTACCAAATTTCTTTTAAAATCATCAACGCCATCCAATTCTTGCCCTTGGCTTTCGTGGCTTCGCTCTATCCGGCCATGAGCGCTTATTGGCTAGATAACCGCCAGCAACTGGCCATTACTTTCGAGCGGGCCATGAATTACCTGATTATCATCTCTTTGCCTATTTCCGGCGGCGTGATCATGCTGGCGGATAAAATTATTTTAATTTTTAAATCAGGCTACGGCGAGGCGATTCTGCCGCTGCAATTAAGCATCGCCGCTTTGTTGTTTATGTTCACGGCTTACCCGGTTGGCTCGCTGTTAAACGCTTGCGACAAGCAAAAGCTGAACACCGTTATCATGGGCTTGACGGTTTTAGCAAGCGTGATTTTAAATTTAATCTTAATCCCGAAATTTCAAGCCGTAGGCGCTAGTTTAGCAGTTCTCCTGTCCAGTATTTTTATGCTTGTTTTAGGCTTAATTCAAGTACCAAAAATCATTGAATATCGGGCGAAAAAAATATTGGCGGTTTTGGGAAAATCCCTTTTGGCTTCGGCTTTAATGATAATCTTGATAATTTATCTGAAAAATTATCTGAATATCATTTTAATCGTGCCGCTGGCCGGAGCGCTATATTTTGCGGTTTTGTTTTTTCTTAAAGGTTTCAGCCGAGAGGACTTAACCAGCGTTTATCAATCATTCAATAAAAAATCTATTCATGAAAACCCTACTATTGACGCTTGAATATCCTCCCTTCCACGGCGGCGTGGCCAATTACTACGGCAATTTAGTAAAATATTGGCCCGCCTCCGCCAAGGCTTCGGCGGGCAAGCCTGACGGTATTTTTGTGTTGAAAGATAATTTAATTAATCAGGCCTTGCCTTTTTTAAAATGGCTGCCGGCGTATTTTGCTTTACGCCAGAAAATAAAGCAAGAAAAAATCGAGCAGGTTATCGTCGGCCAGATATTGCCGCTGGGCCTGGTAGCTTGGCTCGGCTCCAGATTTTTTAAAATAAAATACTCGGTCATTTTACACGGCCTGGATTTTTCTTTTGCGTTAAAATCATGGAGAAAAACCACCGCGGCCAAACTGATTTTAAATCAGGCCCATAAAATAATTGTCATTAATAACTATACGGCCGGACTGGTGAAAGCATTTTTGGGCGCCGGCGCCGAGGGTAAAATTATCGTGGTTAACCCGGGAGTGGACCAGAAAAATTTTCAATTAAGAAAAAAAAATAATTTGGAAAATAAAATTATTCTATTGTCGGTCGGCCGGCTGGTGAAGCGCAAAGGTTTTGATAAAGTGACTGACGCCCTACCGGAAGTTTTAAGAAAAATACCAAATCTGGTTTATGTTATAATCGGCAATGAGGCCGAGTTAAAAAATTCCCAATTTAAAAACGCCATCGTAATTAATGACGCCTTAGACGCCGAGCGCGATGCTTGGTATCAGGCCTGCGACATCTTCATTATGCCGGCCAGAAACATTGACGGCGATTATGAAGGCTTTGGCATAGTTTATTTGGAGGCCAATTTGGCCGGAAAACCGGTAATCGCGGGTAAAAGCGGCGGCGTGCCCGACGCGGTAATTGACGGCTTAAACGGCTTAATGGTTGACCCGGAAGATGTTGGCGAAATCAGCCAAGCCATAATTAAATTGGCGCAAAATCCTGATTTAAGGCAAAAATTGGGCGAGCGGGGCCGAACCAGGGCAATTAATGAATTTAACTGGGAAAAACAAATTAATAAAATTTACCAATTTCTTAATAACGAGCATCATTCTTGTCATTGCGAGGAGCGTAGCGACGAAGCAATCTCTGGTTAGTCGCAAAGAACCCGAGATTGCTTCGCTCCTTTCAGTCGCTCGCAATGACAAACAACAATATGATCAGTGTAATTATTCCCGTGTACAATCAGGCGGAACAGCTGATTAATTGCTTAGAGAGCATTAAAAAACAGATTTACGATAATTATGAAATTATCGTGGTTAACGACGGCTCAACTGATAATTTAATAGAAGTAATTGAAAAATATAAGCGGCTTTTCGGCTTTAAGTTGACTTTCTTGGAAGAGGAAAATCGGGGGGCGGCCGCGGCCAGAAATTACGGCGCCAGATTAGCCAAAGGCGAATTTTTGATTTTTTGCGACGCCGACATCGTGATGGAGCCGGCCATGCTTGAATCAATGCGGAGCGTTTTAAAAGACAACCCGACTGCCAGCTTTTGCTACTCGTCATTTATTTGGGGCAAGAAAAAATTCATGCTTTGGCCTTATGACGCGGAAAAACTGAAGACCAGGCCCTATATTAATATCGCCTCGCTGATTAAGCGGGAGCATTTTCCCGGTTTTGACGAAACCTTAAAACGTTTTCAGGATTGGGATTTGTGGCTGACCATGGCGGCAAGGGGACATGGCGGCGTTTGGCTAAACCAAATACTTTATCGCGTCAATTTAAGCGGCTCGCAGACCATGAGCCGCTGGCTGCCGTCGCTGGCCTACAAATTATTGCCCTGGTTGCCGGCGGTAAAAAAATATAATCAAGCCAAAGAAGTAATTTTTAAAAAACATAATGTCAAACAATAGAATATTTAAAATAACTTTTTTATTGATAATTACCGCCGAACTATTGTCCTTTTTGGGTTATTATTGGCAGATAATTAATTTTATCTGCTTTTTCATTATCGCGCTTTTGGCTTTAATTTTATCTTTACGCCGGCCGGAATACGGCTTGTACATATTGCTCACCGAACTGTTTATCGGCTCGTTCGGCTATTTGTTTTATTTTGAAAATGGCGGTTTTAAAATTTCCAGCCGCATAGCGCTGTGGCTGATTGTCATGTCGGTCTGGCTGGCGAAGACCGCGCTTAATTATCTAAACACAAAAAAATTAAATATTATTTTTTTCAGATCAGCTTATTTTAAGTATTTTATTGCTTTATTTATTTTCCTGGCCTGGGGAGCGGTAAACGGGTTGTTAAACAGCAACACTATAAGCAACATTTTTTTTGACTTTAATAACTGGCTGTATCTTCTGCTGATTTTCCCGCTTTACGAAATCGCGCGGGACGAAAATAATCTAAAAATCATTAAACAAATCTTTTTAGCCTCTATTAGCTGGTTAAGTTTTAAAACTCTGATTCTCGCTTATTTTTTCTCGCATAGCTTTGACTTTTTTAATCTTGACCTTTACCGCTGGGTCAGGTTAAGCGGAGCCGGGGAGATAACTCAAGTCGTCCCGGGTTTCAGCCGGATATTCATGCAGTCGCATATTTATGTTTTGATCGGTTTTTTTATAATATTATTTTACTTATTAAAAACAATAATTAACGCTTCGTCAGCCGTCAAAAAATTCCCTACCTTCTACCTCTTACTTCTTACTTTGTCATTATCCGCTATTATTATCAGTTTCTCGCGCAGTTTTTGGCTGGGTCTGGCGGCCGGAGGAATTTTCGTCTGGCTGATAGCGCTTGGCAAATTAAAAATCAAGCTTAGGCAATTTTTAGTCTTTAACTCAATGATTTTTTTGTCCATACTGGCGAGCTTGACGCTAACACTGGGATTGGCGTTTTTCCCTTGGCCAACCACTTTGGGAGGCTTTAACGCCACCGCTTTATTAAGCGACCGCGCCACTGGCTTAACCGGCGAAGCCGGCGCTTCCTCAAGATGGCAGCTTTTGCCGCCGCTTTGGCAAGAAATTAAGCAGGCGCCCATTATGGGCCAAGGCTTCGGCGCCACGGTGACTTACCTTACCAGCGACCCGCGCGTGCTGGCTGCCAGCCCCTCGGGTGTTTACACCACTTACGCCTTTGAATGGGGCTGGCTTGATGTTTGGCTAAAATTAGGCCTGCTCGGCCTATTG
>MNZH01000049.1:0-5766 GCA_001873515.1 Parcubacteria group bacterium CG2_30_45_37
GCTGTTTTTACCCTTGACCGCAACTAAAGCCGTGGCGCCAATCTGCGTCGTCTGCACCGCGGCAGTAAGCGCCGGCGTTGGCTTTTCCCGCTGGCTGGGGATTGACGACACCATTACCGGGCTGTGGATCGGCGCCCTGGCGGTTTCGGTATCGCTGCTAACCATTAACTGGCTGACCAAAAAAAACATAAAATTCTTCGGCCGCCAGCCTTTGATTATTATTTTTTATTACGCTTTATTAATTTGGCCGCTGTATCACTACAACCTAGCGGGTCACTACTTGAATAAATTAGGCGGAGTTGATAAATTAATACTTGGCATTATTATAGGGTCTCTGGCTTTCGCCGCCAGCCTCGTCTTTAATGAATATCTTAAGAAAAAAAACGATAACAAAGGATATTTTCCTTTTCAGAAGGTCGTGGTGTCGGTTGGCGCCCTCCTGATTTTAAGCTTGGCGCTTTACTTAATCTACAATTATAAATTATTACAATAAATTTATGGCAATAAATAATTATCAAGATCTGGTTAATAAAATAGACGATTTAAAAAAGCAGGACAAAATGGACCTAAGTAGCGACCAGGACCTGTCCATCGCCATTATGAACCTGATCAGCATTGAAGAGCATTTCTTTTTTACCGGCGTCAAAACCGGCAAAGCCAGTTATTTCGATTTACTTGACCAGGTGCGCTCCCTGCGCAAAGAGCTTCTGAAAAAAATCATTAAAGATTATGAAGGCGAAGTCTGGTGCATTTCCAAACATTTGCTGGCCGCCAGCATGAGACTGATGGAAGTGGGCACTAAACAGCTGGGCAAGAATAAAAAAGCTGAAGCCGAAGATTTGTTTAAAAAAGCTTTTGACCTGTACTCTCTGTTTTGGGCGGTCAATCTGGGGGTAATTAGCCTGGCTGGAGTTAAAAAAATTGATGATGACATGCTAAATAAACAGGATACGCAAAAAACCGGATTTTTGGGAAAATTTTCCGAGCTTGTAAAAAAAATAATCGATTGCTGCATTGAATAGCCTTTTAAAAAACCGCTCCGTTTATTCGGAGCGGTTTTTTTTATCCGCTGGCGCCAGCTGCCTCACAATCCTAAAAGCCAAAATTAAAAAAGTCAGCCAAAATAATCCTAAAGCCAGCCCGGCCACGACATCGCTCGTCCAATGCACTTTTAAATAAAGCCTGGAAAAACTGATTAGCGCGACCAAGCCGGCGGCGGCGGCCAAGCACAAATATTTTAACCATTGGCGCTGAATTTTTTTGGCCAACCAATACATAACCAAAGAAAAAAAGATTACGGCCATCAGCGCGTGCTGGCTGGGGAAGCTCAAGCCGGTTTCCAAAATCAAGCCGCCGGTTGGTCTGGGCCGGTTAACCAATAATTTGGCCAGCGCCCCCAAAGCCAACCCGCCGCCGGCGCTTAAAAAAATCAAAGCGGCCTGATGCCAGCGGCGCTTGATAAAAAAATATGTGGCCGCGGCCAAAGCCGCGGCCAATAAAACCTCCGGCCGGAAAATATTAGTGATAAAAATCATCAGCTGGCTAAGCCAAGGCTGCCAAATTAAATGGACATTTTGGTCAAGCCATAAATCCAGTCGGTAAGTCGACTCCCGCTCAAGGTAATCCTCGGCCATCTTGGAAAAAACATATATTGATAGGGCGTTAAAAATTAAGTAGTAAAAATGGTGTTTCACGAAAATGTGCCAGCGCTTATTAAGCAGGCGGTAACCCAGGACAATGGCGATGATGGCAACCATGGCCGCGCTCACAATGTAACCGAAGTATTTAGCCGCCGCGGTAAAGCCCTGGCCGAAAAGATAGCCAAACAAAATCGAAGCGGCTCCCCAAACCAAACTGCCTGCTAAACCGTAAAAAACAAATTTAAAAAACTTAACCCGCGACAAGCCGGCGATCAAAGGGGCAAAGGCCCGGGTGAAAGCGCCGAAGCGGCCGATAATTAAAGTTTTGCCGGCATGTTCGTTTACCATCTGCCTGGTGGCTTGATATTTTTCCTGGCTGAAAAAGAAGTATTTGCCGTAACGCGAAATAAAATCATAGCCGTAGCGCCTGCCGACGGTGTAGCCCAACAAATCGCCGATGAAAGCTCCAGCCACGGCCGCTAAAATCGCGGCATCCAATCTTAAAACGCCCAACTGGACAAAAAACCCTCCTAAAATTACAACGGTATGCCCGGGGAAAAATGAACCTATGACCGGTAGGCCCTCCGCCATGGCCGCCAGAAAAATAATCAAATACCCCCAATGGTCAATCAGGGGCAAGGGCAAATTTAATAAAAAATTATCGATAATTGACATGCCAATTTGATTAATTGTCTCTGAGTCTAAGTATAAGCCAAAGCGATTTTTTATTCAATCCGGCAAACTCTCTTTAGCTCGGCCAAATCATCGGCCGCCAGTTGGTCGTTGCCGCCTTCATTCAAGCGATACATTATGGCCTGCGGATTATCAACGTGTTCCAAACCCAAAGCGTGGCCCAACTCATGGGCCAGTACCCGCACCAACGCCGCTCGGTCGTCAAATTGGTAAATATTTATCCGTTCGCCAGCCGCGTCGCTCCTGTATTCGCCCTCCTGAAACTCGCCCGCGCTGGCCGCGCCGACATTATTATAATTTTTCACGTTCAAATTTAATTCATAAATCAGCCGATTTATCACGTTAGCTAAAGCGTTTAAATCATCGGCGGTTTTATTGATTTCGGCTTGTTTTGATTTTATTTTCTCGGCCAAATTATTCAGCTGTTTTCTTTCTTGCTCCAGAATGGCGAACTCATCCGGCGTAGCGCCGCCGCGCCGGTTGGCCGCTTTGACTTCATCCTCGTAATTGGCTTTCTGCTCTTCGTAATAATTCACCATATTGTCCAGTTCAGCTTTTTGCCTTTGATAAATTTTATCAAAAGCGTCATATTTATTTTTTAAAGTCTCAAAAGTGGTCTTGTCCTTAGTGATAGTCAAGCCCAAATTTTTTAATTTCAGAGTTGAATCCTGGCGCGCGTCATAAAGCAGGTTGATTTTTAAGCCGCCGCCAGCGGCCGAGCTGAATAACTCTTTGGCCACCGGTTGCCGCCAAATCTGCGCCGCCTGATTGACGGCCTGAAGCAATTCGTCCCGACTTAAACCGAACCTTTCGTCAAAATCGCCGATTGAATAAACAATCGGCCGCTCGCACGGGCTCACTTCTCGGTAAAGATTTTCCCTGGCCAGGTTCAGGTCTTCTCTAAAATAAAAAATCACGCCGGCCAAGAGCGCCAAGGCCAGAATATTTTTTAAAATTTTACCCAAAATTTTCATTTGATACAATATATTTTTTGAAAAAGTTTTTAAAGGTATTATTCATACCTTAAGGCTTCAATTGGGTCAAGCTCGGCCGCGCTACGCGCCGGCAAAACGCCGAAGCCGATGCCTAAACAAGCGGCCACGCCGCAAGCCAGGCCCACGGCGTAAAGCGGCACGGTAAAAGTCCAAACCAGGTTATTGGTTTCGGCGATAACGGCGACTAAGGCGCCGAGTATTGCGCCCAAGGCGATGCCAATTACTCCACCCAAAAGCGTCACTAAAACCGCTTCAATCAAGAATTCGCTTAAAATGTCGGCTGGTTTGGCGCCCACGGCTTTTTTCAAGCCGATTTCCGCCGTGCGCTCGGTCACGGCCACATACATGAAGAATAAGTATTGGGAATATAAATCGTCCAGCTGTCGGCGGTTGACGGCGTGCTGTCAAACTTGATAGATAAACCGCGTTTACCCAAAGGCACGGGAACGCCGGAAGCTCCGCCCGTGGAAAATTCCAAGCCCGAGGCCTGAAATTCCAAACTGCCGCTGACGCCATAAACTTTAATCTTATATTCTCCCGGCTCGGTTCCCGTGTAAGTGCCGCTGATGGTGGGCGCCACGGTATCAATATTGCCCGGATTGACGGTGGCGGTAATAGAAGTATTTAGCAGAGTGGCATAGGCGTTTTGCACGGCCGTATCCTGCTGGACTTTAATATTTATCAAGCTGGCATTAGCGTTGTCCAAAGTGACTTGAGCCGCGGCCACGGCTTTCTCGGCCACTTTAATCTCTTCACCGGAAGCTCCGGCTAAAACTTTTCATAATTGGCCTGGGCCTGCGCCAAAACGCCGCGCGCCGTGGTCAGGCTGGCTAAGCCGTTGGTCATATCCAAAGCGGCCAAAAACTGGCCGGCTTTCACTATACCGCCCTCTTTAACCGCCAGCTGTTTAACCGCGCCCGTGGTTTGAAAACTTAAACTTAAATCCGTTTTTTAACTAGTTTTTTATTAAAATGTATGATAAATTATATTAATCATGTCATAATTCAGGCTCCAGGTCAACCATCGCGTATATTATAAAACACCGCCCAGCCGGGCGGTGTTTTCATTTCGGGGTAGGCACTGGGAATCGAACCCAGATTTCTTGCACCACAAGCAAGAGTTCTAGCCGTTGGACTATGCCCACCATAATTTCTTAAACAAAAGTTGCCTTGCGGCAACTTTTATAATATAACAAATTTTACCAAAAAGTCAATTATTTAAGCCGAAACGACGGCTTGTTTTGCTTTAAACAACCAAACCAAACTGGCCTCGTAAGCTCCAACCAACACGCCGGTATAGAATAAATCGCCCAAGAGGCTATTTCTGAAAAAAGGAATAGCCAGGTAATAGCTTTGCAGTAGTCCGGCCGCGGTATGCGGGTAAAGCGTGCCGAAAGCCCAGACCGCGCCATTGGTCAGCAGATAAAATATTACGCTGCCTAAAATCGTGCCGCCCAACACCGTGCTTAACTTTTTATTTCTTCTGACCGCCAAACCAATCAGCCCCATGATAATAAAACCGCTGTAAACCGAAAGCATTATGGGCCAGGCGTAAAAACCAATAAACAGGTCGCTAAAAAACATGGCGGCTAACGGTAAAATCAGCGCCCATTTTTTTGGCAGATACAGGCCGGAAAAAATCGCGATGGCGCCGATGGGCGCGAAATTAGCCGGATGCGGCAAAAATCTGGCTGCGATGCCTAAAGTGATTAAAATAAACGCCGGCAGATACTTTTTCATAAAGTTTTATTTAATAACTTAATTATAGCAAACCGGCCAATAATTTCAATAAGAAAAATAGGCCGGCCAATATCGTATCAGTTACGGTGGAAAAAGTTTTTTTGGCTATATTGCTAACTTTATTTTTTGTAGCCTGTTTTTCTTGGGCCTGATTATCTGCCGGCCGGACCGAAGCGGCTGGCTGATTTTTCTCGCCAACGCTTTAGGCGCCGGAACCTTAGCCGGCGCAACTAAAGTACTAAGCGGCTCTCTATTTTCTTCCGCCGCTGGTTCGACGCTTTCAACTACATTTACCTTTTCAGCGTCAGCCTTGGCCGGCGTGGTAGTGGCCGAATCCAAAACCGCCGGCGACGAGCTGGCCACCTCAATTATTTCCCAAGTTGAGGTGGCGACCGGCTGACCGGCATTGACACCAGATAACTCATTTAATAAAACCGGCTCGGCTGGTTTGGTAAAACTTTTCATCACCTCGAGCCAAGTTTTTTTCTGCACGGCCGGCAGAGCGTAGGCCGTGGCCCAGACTCGGTTATCCGGATAAGCATCGTCCTTTTCCAGACCGCCGTCGGCCGCCTTTTTGCCGCTAAAAAGCTTTGCGGCGACTGGCCGTTTTTGCGCCAGTCATCCGGGTCCTCGGCCAAGGCCGCGATCGCTTGCATGGCCCAAGTGGTGGCAAAACTGTTGCCAAAGCCGCCGTCCGCG
>MNZH01000049.1:5776-6202 GCA_001873515.1 Parcubacteria group bacterium CG2_30_45_37
GCCTTGAGCGCCGGCCAAAAAAGTTCTGGCTTTAGAAGCGCTAACGGAGAACGGCGCGGAGGACGTGGCCGTAATATCGGCCTAACCATTTATGTCGGTCGTGGTCGCGCCCCAGCCGAAATCAATCGTCGCATTGGACGCCGGTATCCAGCCAAACGCGACTGGGTCAAACTGCGATACGGAGATGGTCGTGGTCGCGCCGTCAAAAGGAGAAAGTGTTGAAGCGGATATATGGATTGCAACCGGCTCTTCAGCCTTGGCCTGGCCAGCAATTCCAAACAGCACAATAAAAACAAAAATAAAACTTAACTTAAAAAGATTTTTTTTCATAATGCTATAAATTAAATATAAGTGTTAAAATTAGACTGACTAATAATTAACTTTAAAATGTATGTCTAACGCTAACAGCTACATTGGAGTTGATCT
>MNZH01000030.1 GCA_001873515.1 Parcubacteria group bacterium CG2_30_45_37
ACTGCCGAAAATGTCATATTCGTCATTCGGAAACTGCGCGGAAAAGCTTTCAGTATAGTCGTTGACCTCGGTAATTTCCGCGTCTGGGTATTGGGAATAAACCGCGGTATAAACCAAATTGCGGTATTTCTCCGGAGTCCAAATCAAAAACTGGATGTAGCCGCCGATGCTGACGATTTCAAAGCTGAAATACAATTGCCACTCGCCCAGCCACCATTTTTCATACAAATCTTTGGTGGAATGGGCGCCGGCCAAATAAGCAAAAATGTTTTCCACTGCCATGGGCGTCTGGGCGTTGCCTCGCGGCACGTCAATCGCCAATAAGATGGCTTTTTCCGAAGCGCCATAGGCTAAACGGATGTATCTTAGCCAAACTTGAACCACGCCCCAAAGAAAAGTCAAGGAAAACGGCAACCAGCCAATATAATAAAACAGCATCATCATAAATTGGCCGGGCGGCAGGCTTAAAAAATTCAAAATTGGTTGTATATTTATCACTAAATCCATTATTTAAACATTAGATTTCTAATCTCTAACTACTGCCGTTATTTTACCATATTTTGCCCATTTTTGCCAAATAAAAAACAGATTTGTGGGGCCGGCTTAATTTCAGGCTTGCCAAATCCGTTCTTTATTTTATTTCCGCGCTATTTTTAAGGTAATATTTATCTCCGCCCACCAGCTCGAATTTCTCCCGGTTCATTAAAGCCAAATTGATGGTGGCTTTTTTAACCAGTCTCTGGCCTAAGACTTTTTCAATAATTTCTTCGCGGCTTAAGGCACGGCCGACTTCGGTGATAACTTTTTCGATCACGTCGGCCACCGTGCCTTTCCGGTAGCCCCATTCTTTCAAGCCGTAAAGCCCGCGGCCGACTAAAATATATTTTTCGTCCAAAATCAATTCGTTATGGACCGTGGCGGCGTTGGCTTTCTTTCGGTCAAAGCTGATTTGGTTAATCCGGTCGGCGATCTCGGCAAAATGCATTGGCTTGCCGCTATTTTTTAAAACTAAATAAATTTTATCATTGATGGTTTTTGGCTTGATTTCGCGCGAGCTCGCCTGACCCCAGTGGCCGAAGCGGTTTTGCTCAATTTCCCGAGCCGCCTGAAAAATCGAATAAATGGCTTTATTCTGATTTACGAGCTCGGTTTTTTCCTCAAATAAATCATTGGCCAAAGCGCCGGAAACATCCAAATTGGTCGGCTGATTAAATTTAGCCTGATGCTTTTTGTAGGCATCCAGCTCCTTGGACAAATTTATTAATTCATCGGTCAGGAAAATCTTTTTTGTTTCCTTTATTTTCTGCAAAAGCTCCTCCGCCAATTCTTCCAGATGCTCAAGCGATTGGTATTTTAATTTAAAGGAATTTTTAAAATAAGGGGAATTATTTATTTCCTCAAACTCATCATGCAGGAGGCGGGAAATCAAAAAATCAAAATAACGCTTATGCTTAGTTTCATTGTCGCCCCGTTTGCCGGCGCCTAAAGAAAAATTAACTAAATTATTAAATAAATATTCCTTTTCCATCAGGCCGCCATGCTCTTCCAAAAGATGAGTAATAACATTTTTCAAACCGCTTAAATAATCGTCCAGATTTTCTAACAGCCTTAATCTTTTGATGCTGGAAGTCTCTATCTGCCTGATTCGTTCTCTGGTCAGCTTATGGACTTTGCCGATTTCTTCCAAAGTCTCTCTCTTTTCCCCGGCTAAACCAAAGCGCCGGCTTAAAACATCGCGCTCTCTTTCGCTTAGCTCGCTAAATAAATTATTGATAACCTCAACGCCGTCAAGCTTAGCGACTTCTTCGGCTTGATGATTAGAGATGATTTGGTCCAAAATAGAACTATTTTCCATAAAATTAAAACATATTAAACTAAACTAATGAGTTTTTGTCTAATTATTTTATGGGAATATATTAACATATTTTTTTTTATTAGTCAAGGCGGTAAAAAAAATTATAAATTAAAAAGGCTAAAATTAGCCTTTAATTAACCAGGATTTACCGCTATGTTTAGTTGCCGAAATATTGTATTTCTTCTTCCAGGTTAATTTTATGTTTATTTTTTATTTCTTTCTTAATCAGGTTTATCAAGCTTTTAATATCAGCGGCCGTGGCTTTCCCGGTGTTAACGATAAAATTAGCATGCCGCTGGCTAACTTTAGCGCCGCCGCAAGTTTTGCCTTTTAATCCCAGCCTATCAATCAAGTAGCCGACGCCAATCTTTCCGCCCCTGACCAGGCCTTTGGCCGCCAGTTCGCGCGCCAACGCGGGATTGGCTTTAAGTAAATTTTTATATTCCAAATTTTTAAAAATACAGCCGGCGCTGGGCTGCTTGGGTTTGGTGGCCAAGCGATGATGAAAATTCGCGCCGGCCAGGTTTTTTATTTCCGCCGGCTCGCCTGAATTTAATTTCAATTTGACATGCAAAATTATTAAATTTTTATTTTGCTTAAAAATTGACTGCCGGTAGCCGAAGCGGCAGGCGCGGTTAGTCAGTTTTACAAATTTATTTTTTTTAAAATCATAAGCGGCCGCCTCGGTCACGGCGCTGGCGATTTCACTGCCGTAAGCGCCGGCATTGCCCCTCACCGCGCCGCCCAGGCTCCCGGGAACGCCGTAAGCCCACTCCAGGCCGGTCAACCCTTGCTCGCCGGCGGCTTTAGCCAGCTTGGTCAAACCGGTGCCGGCCCAAGCCGCTATCACCCGGCCTTTAATTGAATATCGTTCGCCCGATATTTTTATGACTAAACCCTTGACTTGGTTGCCGCTGAATAAAATATTGCTGCCGCCGGAAAAAAACCAAACCGGCAACTTGGCCGCTTCGGCCCAGTTTAAGGCGGCCAGGAGCTCCCGCTTATTTTTTACCGCGACAAAAAATTCCGCCCGGCCGGAAACCTTGAAAGTAGTCAGGGGCGCCAGCTCGTAATTTTTTTTAATCTCCATATATTTTTTGAAAGTATTGAAAACTTTTTCTAAAAAAGTTTTCAAAGTATTTATGGTAATAAAATCGCCACCAGCGTCAGATTGTCAAGGCTTAAAAGCGGCTCGATGACGGCGCTCTGCCAAACCTGGTTATTTTCTTTGGCTACCTGCGCCACCCGGCCGACGACTAAGCCGCGCTTAATATTCTCTTCCAGCCCGGAAGTGGCCACCAGGTCGCCGATTTTGATATTCTCCGTCTGGGGTATAAAATCTAAACGCACGGTTAAGCCCAATTCGCCCTGGGCGATGCCGGCAGTTTTATTTTCCCCTAAAATCGCCGCGGCTATTTTACAATTTTTATTAGTCACTAAATATATTTCGGAAATATTTTCTTTAACCTTGGCAACTTTGCCGATAATTACGCCTTGAGTTAAGGCGCCGTCAGCGGTTGAACTGACCACGGCCAAACCGGGAAACAGGCCGTCGTGAGCGCCCTTATCAATCACCACCGACTGGCGGTCGTTAGACTCGGCGGCTAAGGCGCCGCGGGAAACAACATTGGCCATTAAATAATGGCCGCCGGCCGGCCTTAAAAAATTCAAATTTTTTCTTAAAACCGAATTCTCTTCTTCCAAAAATTTTAATTCGGCGTTTTGGGCGGTTAACCGGCTAATTTCTTCCTTAGCCCGGCTTAACCCCTCGGCCAAATTTTTATTGGCGGATTGCTCTTGAAAAATACCGCTCAAATTCAAGCTAAGGGAATAAAGGCTTTTGGCCGCTGGCGTCAAGGCCCGGCCCAAAACCCCTTCCAGCGGCTTTAATAATTTTACGTAATGGGAAAAAACAAGTAGCAGAATGATTACCGCGACAACTGCGTATTTTTTCACATTTGATTTGACATTCATTGAAAATTGCTTTAATACTCTTCGGTTGCCGGCGATAACACTTTAGCCAAAAGTTCGGGGTCGGCCAGCAAGATGCCCGTACCCCTGACTACGCAAGTCAGCGGGTCTTCGGCTACCCTTACCGGAATTTTCGTCGCCAAGGCGATTTCTTTGTCCAAACCGCGCAGTAAAGCGCCGCCGCCGGTTAAGACGATGCCGTGCTCATAGATATCGGAAACCAATTCCGGCGGCGTGGTTTCCAAAGTTATTTTAATGTTTTCAATAATCTGCCGGATAATTCTTTGCATGGCTTCCCTGACTTGGGTATCGGTGATTAGGACTTCTTTGGGCAGGCCGTTGATTAAATCGCGGCCGCGCAGGGGCATTTCCATGGGCTCTTTTAAGCCGCCAGCCGAACCGATCTTAATTTTAATGTTTTCCGCCACTTGCTCGCCGATTAAAATGTTAAATTCTTCACGCACATATTGAATAATGTCGTTATCCATGGCGTTGCCGGCCAGACGCAAAGTTTTCCAGGTAACCACGCCGCCCAAAGAAATCACCGCGATTTCGGTCGTGCCGCCGCCGATATCCACTACCATGGTGGCCTGCGGTCCGGTAACGTTCAGGCGCGCGCCCGCGGCCGCGGCCATGGACTGCTCAATTAAAAAAACTTCGCGCGCGCCCGCCGACTTAGCCGCATCTTCCACGGCTTTTTTCTCCACTTCGGTAATGTCCAAGGGAATCCCAATGACCACCCGCGGCCGCGGCACCAGGGTAAAATATTCCGAGTGCACCTTGTCAATGAAATACTTTAACATTTTTTCCGTCACCTCAAAATCGGAAATCACGCCGTCAACCAATGGCTTAATCGCCTGGATATGCGGCGGGGTTTTGCCCAGCATTTTTTTGGCTTCCGCGCCCACGCATAAAATTTCGTCGGTGCGCAGATTAACCGCCACCACCGACGGCTCATTAATCACAATCCCCTTCTCCGGCGTATAGACCAGCGTATTGGTCGTGCCCAGGTCAATCCCTAAATCTTTGCTAAATTTTCCGAAAAATTTGTTGAGCATGATATTATTTTACCTTTCCAGTTTACCCCAAATTAACCTGATTTGTCAAAAAACGGCTGCTCCTAAAACGCAACCGTTTTTTTAAATATTTATCTAAATTTTACAGCTATTTTTTCCCCAGCTTCTCCCAAATCACCAATAAGGGCGAAGCGAAAAAAATGGAAGAATAAGTGCCGATGAAAATTCCGATGGCCAGAGCCAGAGCGAACGGCCGAATGGTGTCGCCGCCGAAAATGACAATTGAAGTTAAAACCAACAGCGTGGTCAGCGAAGTATTTAGCGAACGCAACAAAGTTTGATTTAAGCTCATATTAACCGTGCCGGGAAAATCCAAGTCGCTTTTGGGCAAATTTTCCCTGATGCGGTCGAACACCACGATGGAATCATGAACCGAATAACCGAGCACGGTCAAAACCGCGGCCACAAAAGCCGTATTTATTTCCGTGCCGTAAACATGCCCCAAAACCGCGAACACGCCCAC
>MNZH01000008.1 GCA_001873515.1 Parcubacteria group bacterium CG2_30_45_37
GGCGCGCGCCATATTTCCCTTTCCACCATCGGCGTATCCGAAGGTATTAGAAAACTGGCCGAAGAAAAGCTTCAGCTTAATCTGGCGCTATCTCTGCACGCGCCCTCGGACCGGTTGCGCGCAAAAATTATTCCTTATAACGGCGCCAACTCCATAAAAAATTTGATTAAAGACATAAATTATTATTTGGGACAGACCGGCCGGCGGCTGATGATTGAATATTTGATGATTGACGGCTTTAACGATTCGCCGGAGCAGGCGCTGGAACTGGCCGAGCTTTTAAAAAAAATTGAGCCGGCCCTGTTTTTCGTCAATTTAATCGCCTATAATCCCACGGCCGAATTTAAGCCGTCAAATTCCCGAGCGATTTTTGCCTTTAAGAAAATTCTAAGAGACCAAAAAATCGATGTGACCGAACGCTTCCGTTTCGGCCAGGACATCCAAGCCGCTTGCGGACAGTTGGCGGGGAAATAATAATTTTATGCCTAAGAAATTTTTTACAACCGAATTGACGCGCGAACCAACGTGACCGGCGACGATTTAGCGGTTACCGGAAAAATCGCCTGGGCGCATTTAAAAGAATTCGCTGATTATTACACGCGCTTGAAAAAGATGGAAGACGAAGCGGAGGCGTATCGGAGTAAAAAATAAGTTTTTAAGTCAGCTGGCGGCAACGAGTTATTGAATAAAAAATTTTGGCGAGATGGAGGTTTGTACTATAATTAAAGTATAATTTATTTAGGTAGAAATTTATGAAGAGGAGGATTTTTTTATTGGCCGCGCCCATGCTGTTTTTGGCCTGGTTTTTTATTTTAGGCGCGGAGGCGCGAGCGGTAGGAATCGCTGTTACCGCTAATACTACCTGGACCAAAGCGCAAAGCCCGATAATCGTTAGTGGCAGTATCTCAATTAACGCGGGCGTTAAGCTAACCGTTGAGCCGGGCGTGATAATTAAATTGTCGCCCAACAATTCAATCATCGTCCTGGGCGAGTTGGATATTCAAGGCAGCGCGGCCGAGCCGGTGATTATCACCTCAATTAAAGACGACAACGCGGGCGGCTATACTAATGCTGACGGCGCGGCCAGCGCGCCGGCGCCGGGCGATTGGTATGGCATTATGGCCAACAGTCCGGGCGCGAAAATCAAGATTGATTACGCAAAAATCAGCTACGGCGGAGGCTATTTTGATAACGAATCAGCTCTTTTGGCAATCAATCAAGCGGCCGAATTGCAAATCAGCCACAGCCAGGTGGTTAATAATAAAGGTTATATCGTGATTAACCAGGTTCCGGTTGCCAAAATAAATTACTCCAACATTTTTAATCCTGATTTTTGCCTTAATGAAGACCCGTTCGGTATGGAAATCGCCATGACTTACTGTGGCGGGCCGATTGTGTTTTATTTCGGCGCTTCGCCTTTGGACGCCGCCAATAATTACTGGGGGCACGAGGCCGGGCCGACTTTATTTGAACAGATGAGCGGCCCCGACGATATTAAAGGCACGGCCATTAGCGGCGATATTAGTTATCAGCCGTTTTTGGGTGAGCCATGGCAGGCAGCGCCGCCAGAGCCGGACCCGATTGTGCTGGTACCGGGCATTGGCGCTTGTTTGAATTTAAAAGTAATGACCGGGCTGGAAGAGTCGTCTTGGGACTGGGATCTGGTCGGCGATTATTATCAAGGGCTGATTAAAACTTTGGAAGCGGCTGGGTTTACCCAGGGCGAAGATTTGTTTATCGGCTGTTATGACTGGAGAAAAACCAACGGCTTTGATTCGGATGCGGCGGTTAATTCGGGCGAAGAATATTTAAGGCATTGGATTGATGAAGCCAAAGAGAAAAGCGGCGCGCAACAAGTTGATATTATCGTGCACAGCATGGGCGGGCTGGTAGCGCGTTCGTATATTCAAAGCGATCGTTATCAAAACGATGTTGATCAACTTATTATGCTTGGTACGCCAAATCATGGCTCATCTTTTGCTTATTTTCCATGGGAAGGTGGAGAAATACCACAAAATTGGCAAGAGTTAAAGAAATATCTAACTTTATATTTAACCCTTTTAAAATTTAAAGGTTTAAATGTTACAAATGTTGCCGCTATTCACGAGTTCATTCCGTCAGTCAAGCAACTTCTCCCAACTTACGATTATCTTTTTGATACGGCGCAACAAATACTCGTGCCCAGTTCAGCCATGGTGGAAGCAAACAACTGGTTAAATAATTTAAACAGTGAAACGGAAATTGCCAAATTGCGTTCTCGCGTCAGAGCACAGATTATTTACGGCGACGGCAGAGACACTTTAAATCAAATACCAGTAAGCGAACGCGGTGTTTTGGATATTCAATTAGGCAAATGGATTGATGGCAAACCGGTGGCTGAACAAGTTCAGTATCAACCAAGCGGCGACGGCACGGTTTTGAGTGCGAGCGCATCATTATCCGGGGTAGCTGGCGAGGCGTTATCCGGCATTAAACATAGCGCTTTACCGGATCAAGCCGCTTTAAAAATAATGAGGGAGTTCGGGATACCAAGCGAGCAGGTATTCAGTTCGCCGGACATAAAAAGCGAGTTGATGTTTTTGGTTGCCTCGCCGGTATTTCCGCTGGTGACCACCCCGGACGGCGCGGGACAAATTGGCTATGACGCGGCAACCGGCAATTTGATAAATACGATTGACGGCGCGCGCTATTTTAGCGCCGGAGACGGCGAAGCAAAACTGATTATTATTCCGAATCCGATAGACGGCGAGTACTCTTTGGAATTAACCGCTAACGCGGACGGCCAATATCATTTGGCCAGCGGCTATTTTTCAGATACTAAAAGCATAGTTAAAGAAGCGGCCGGCGAGGTGGCGGATGAGCAGGTAATAAATTATCCGGTTAATTTACAAAGCACGGCTGGCGATAATATTTTACCCGAGTTAATGCCGGAGAAAGAGGAGGAAAGCGTGGTAATAAATCGGGTAATAGCCGACATTGAGGCAATGCTGGTTAAGGGGTGGATAAAAAATAAGCAGAGCGCGCGGGAATTAATTCAACCGTTAAAGCGATTAAGCAGACAACTGGATTCAATTAACAAGCAAACCGCGCAAATCAAGAAATTGATTGATAAAATAAACGCCAATGCTAAAATTAAGCCAAAAGCCAAAGAAAAAATTTTACAGGCGCTGAATAAGCGGCTAGTAAAACTTCCCATTCAGCGAGCGAAATTTATTGAGCGCGATCTGGGCTCGTTTAGCAAGAATTTGGAGAATTTAAGGAAAAAGAATAAAATAAATATTAACGGATATAACGCGCTAATTAAAAGCATCAATATATTAAGAAAAACTATATGAGTAAAAACATTCAGATGGTTATAAAAATTGTTTTGATTTTTATGGCGTCGGCAATAACAGCTTGGTTTACAAGAAAAATTTTTGCTGATTTATATATTACTTTAGTTCAACCTGAACCCGCTGAACCAATTTTGTTTATGATAGGTCCTACATTTATTTATAATTTTTTGGGCTTCCTAATATCCTACTCTCTGTTTGCTCCAACATTTTCTTTTATATTTATAGACAAAAAACAATGGTGGGGCTGGCTGATTGTAAGTGCGCCTTTATTAATTATTAGTTGGGGGATGTGGGAAATGTATCTTTGGTACATCGTTTTGTCAGCCGTAGGTTATGGCGTAGCATGGCTGATAAATTTGGCGATTAAAAAATTTAAGAAATAATTAATTCCGCGAATACAAAAAACACCGCTTCCCTGGCGGTGTTTTTTGTATTTTAACAAACCTATATTTTTTCTCTTGTGTATAACTTTTTTAAAATAGCTTAAATTAGCTATTTTATTTTTATTTGACATGACTATTTAGTCATACTATAATAGTATTATGAATGAAGTGTTAACAATAAAACAGAAAAAAGTTTTGGAATTAATATATAATTTTTTGAAAGATTCAGGCTTTCCTCCAACCCTGGCTGATTTAAAGGCGGAGTTAGACGTGTCGTCAAATCAATCTGTCTTGAATTTTTTGGAAATTCTAGAAAAAAAGCAATGCATTAAAAGAGAAGAGGGGCAGGCCAGAAGCATTAAAATTTTACCACTCGGCTTGAAAATTTTAGAGAAAGATCAATTAGTCCCCATCGCGGGGACGAGCGCGGCCGGCTCCTACATTGAGTCGTTTGTCGATATTTTTACCAGCTGGCAGCCCATATCAAACCAAATTTTGCAAAACGAAAAAATAGATATTTCGCGCGATAAAGTTTTTGTTATTCAAATTTCCGGAGATTCAATGATTAACGCCGGCATTAATCATGGGGATATGCTATTAGTAAAAGAAGCTAAGGAATTTATAAGCGGCGACATCGTTGTCGCTCGCACCAGCGATGGGACGACGGTAAAAAGATTTATTGCTGACGGCGGGAAAAGATATCTTAAACCGGAAAACCCCGCCTATAACAATATTACCATTATTCCCGGCGAAGTTGCTTTTGACGGAAAGGTTATTTTAAATCTTAGCAAAGTAAAATAAAAAATATGGCAAATCAAAAATTGGCCAGTACAATTATCGGTAAAATATTTCGTAATCCGGATATGCAGTATGGCTTATCCGTATTTGAAGGAATTAATCCTGAACAAGTTCTCGATTTTTCCGAAAAAGAGGGAAGATATTATTTGCAATGTTTAAAAAGAAATAAAAATTTGGTTGCCAAGCCGGAGGAAATTGTCCGCCAGTTTATGATTTATAAGCTGGTTAATTTTTACAAATATCCGCTTGAGCGAATTGATGTTGAGGTTGATGTGCAATTTGGCAGGGAAGTTGGCAATAAACGAGCTGATATTGTAATTTACCGCGAAGACGGGCGAACGCCATATTTAATGGTGGAAGTAAAAAAACCGGATGTAAAAGACGGATTAGGGCAGCTAAAAAGTTATGCCAATGCGACCGGCGCGCCGATCCTTGTTTTAACCGACGGGAAAATCCAAAATAATATTTTAAGAACCGACCCAAATCTTTTTGAGGATCTTTTGGAAATTCCTAAATTTAATGAAACGGTTGAAGACGTGCGCGCCAAAAAAATAATTTATGAAGATCTTGACGAAATTCCTAATTTACAGCAACTTATTTACGATTTGCAGGAAGTTGTTTTAGCCAATAGCGGCGTTGATTCTTTTGATGAAATATTTAAATTGATTTACGCTAAGCTTTACGACGAAATTACAACGCCGAGAAATGAAAACAGGCGATTTAGGGTTATCGCCGGCGCGACCAACAAGGAAAATTTAAATAATATTTGCCGTTTATTTGAAGACGCGAAAAGCCAATGGCGTGATGTCTTTAAAGCCAACGAAGAAATAGAAATTCCGGAAAATGTAATTGCGCCAGCAGTTTCGCTTTTACAGAAATATCGGCTTTTCGGTTCAAACCTCCAAATTATTGATGACGCTTTTGAATATTTAATAAATTTGGACGCTAAGGGCGAAAAAGGCCAGTATTTCACGCCACGGCATGTAATTGATATGGCGGTAAAAATGCTAAACCCAACTTCTAAAGATTTTATAATTGATACGGCGGCCGGAAGCTGCGGCTTTTTGCTTCACGCCATGCAATATGTCTGGCAAAATGAACTGACCAAGAAAAAATATGGCGACAGTTATGACGTCAAGCAGAAAGATTACGCGGAAAAGCATCTTTTTGGCATTGATTTTGACCCGCGTTCGGTTAAAATCGGCAAAGCCATGATGCTTATCGCCGGAGACGGGAAAACCAATGTAACTTATGCCAACTCCTTGGATTCGGAGCTTTGGAGCGAAGAAACCAGGGCGCGCTTCCGCCCGTTTTTGCGGGCATTTAAGGACAGCGAAGAAAACCGGAGAAATCAGGAGAAGTTGAGTGATTTTAATTTTGACATAGTGCTAACTAATCCGCCTTTTGCCGGCGAAATTAAAGGCGTATTATTGAATAAATATGATCTTGGTTTTAAATGGGATAAAAATTTTGAAAAAACTTCAAAACATCAAAATAAAGTTTCGCGCGATGTTTTATTTATTGAACGCAATTTAAATTTTTTAAGGCCCGGCGGACGGATGGCCATTGTTTTGCCGCAGGGAGTTTTAAATAATACGCAAATGAAATACGTCCGAAAATTTATTTTAAATAAAACCAGGCTTTTAGCGGTTGTCGGACTTCATTGCAATACTTTTAAGCCTCACGCCGGCACAAAAACTTCAGTAATATTTTTACAGAAGTTAAAAGAAGGTGAAGAGACGCTAAAGGATTATCCGATTTTTATGGCGGTTTCTAAAAAGGGCGGGAAAGATACATCAGGAGAATATATTTATAAAAAAGACAAAGAGGGCAATGTTATGTTTAATATGGAAGGCAAGAAAATTATTGACCATGATTTAGACGAAATTGTGGAGGAGTTTGGGAAATTTAAAATAAAAGAAAAAATTGATTTTTAATAAAAGTATGTTTAATAAAGAAGAAAAAAAACAAGACATGATTTACGTTTTTATTGACGCTTCGAATGTTTGGAGCGCGGTCAAGTCGGTAAAAAAATTTATTGAATATAAAACCATTAAAGATTATTTTAGGAAAAAGTTTAACGCGGGCAAAGTGGAAATTTTTTATTATGACGCCTACCCGAAGGCCGGAACCAGGGATTATAATTTGGACGGCAAGCATAAATTTTTTACTTATCTTAAGAAAGGGCTTGGTTTTACGGTCAGGAAAAAAGAGTTAAAAAGAATTTCCGTTATTAGCGAGAACGGCGAGTCTGTTATAGAAAAAGGGAATATGGACGTAGAAATAACGATTGACGCGATGCATAACATTCAAAAATATAATATAGCCATCTTCTTTAGCGGCGATGCCGATTTTCTGGCGCTGGTGAATTATTTGAAAAACGGCGGTAAAAAGGTCTATATTTTTTCGTCAAAAGACAATATTTCCCATGAGCTGAAAACTGGCGGCCATGGTTATTTTGATTTGAAAAATATAAATGAGTTTTGGGGCAAGGATTTAAAGTATCGCCGACCCCTTAAAAAATAAACCACCCTCAACAAAGAGGGTGGCCCTGGGATGTATGACCCTAACGGTTCTATGGCTAGAACCGAAAGACATTATTAGTATAGCATAAGAATATGGTTTGTCAAATTCAGCCAAAATTAGATGTTAAAATACTGTAATATAAAAGTTAACTTTAAGTTATTAACAGCAATTTAATTATAAGATTTAAGAAGGTTTTAGATCATGATTTAGACGAGATCGCGGAGGAGTTTGGGAAGTTTGCCGAAGAGCAAAAGATTAATTTTTAGTTTATGCCTATAAATAAAAGCAATTTTAGGGATATTAAAACTTGCTTCTGTTTCCTTGATGAAACCGGATTGCTTCATAGTAAAATAGATCAGTTTTTTGCTTTAGGAATAATTAAGTGCCGTGAACCGCATCGGTTATATAATCAAATAAGGAAAATTAGAAATAAATATAATTATCGTGAAGAAATAAAGTGGGGTGCGTTAGACAGAAAAATTCGTTTTGATGTCGCTCGAGAAATTTTTAATGTTTTTATTAAAGAAGATGCTAAATTTAACTGTTTGATACTAAATAAAAATGAACTGGACTTCAAAACTAATTTTGATGATAATTTATATAAAGTTTACCGCAGCTTTACTGTGGCTCTTTTAAAATTAATAATTGGGAAAAATCCCGATGAAGTATTAATAGTATTGGCCGATGATTATTTCTCTCCGGACGGCACAGATTTAGAAAGTAAAATTAAAAATTTTGTAAATAATCATTACCAAAAATTTATTGTGGCTGGTGTTTGTCAAATTGATTCTAAGTCCTCGGATATTTTGCAGATGACCGATTTAATTTTAGGAGCGATATTGTATGATTTAAAAAGGCAAAACAACCTGATAACCACCCAAAATACTTATAAAAGAAAATTTTTAAATTTTCTTTATCAAAAGTTGAATATTAAGAAATCATTTTTTATTAATAATTTTGGTTTTAAAACTCGGAATTATATTTTATCGGGAGATAAAATAAGGGCGACTATTTTTGATTGCCATAGGTCTACTACTAAAAAATTTATAGATAAATTAAAAAACAAGCCATGGCCCACGACGGGCGACGCTTGTTTTCGTTGATACTATGAATAATAGTACCTGTTATTATATTATCAAGGATAAAGCGCCTTGTCAATAGCTAATATTAAATAAAAATTAAGCATAAATTTGTTTCCTGGTAAAGTTATTAACATTATATGTGGCAAACATTTTCTATAATTTTAAATATAATACTGGCCTTATCGTCTGCTTATTTTTATTTTGTGTTAAAAGGGTTAAAAGTCGAAAAAAGCTTGACCATAAAAAGGGCTGAATTAGAACAATTAAGGAATAACTATTCCCTAAACATGGTTGGCACGGTTGGGTATGACCGGCGGAGCCTTATTTTAAATTGTGAAGATATCGAAAAAGAAGAGAATGATTATGTCTACAAAGTATTATGTGTTGAGGCCGAAATGAAAGAGTATGAAAAAATTTTAAAAAGATTTTATTATTTTAAATGGTTTATTCAATAATCAAAAAATCTCATCTTGAAGGCGCTTTGCGGTTGGACGCTGAATATTACCAGCCGGAATTTTTGAACATTAAAAATATTTTTTTTAATAGGAAAAACAACGATTTTCGAGAATTAAGTATGTTTGTTAAAAAAGGAATTTTTGATATAAGCCCAGAAAAGTATATAAAATCTGGTATTCCATTAGTGCGGGTGCAAAATATTAAAAATGGAATGATTGACAATTCAAACATGGTTTATCTTTCGGAAAAAAATCACAACATAGAAAATAAAACAGAATTAAGCGATTTTGATTTTGTCTTATCTAAGATTGGGACGGTCGGGGAAATTGCACTTCTAGACCCAAAATATAAAAAATGGAATTTTAGTCAAAATGTTATAGGAATAAAATTAAAAAAAGAAAAAATTAGTCCAGCTTATGTTTTATTTTTTCTTTTAAGTAAATTTGGACAGTTACAAATTAAAAGGGCTGAAATGGGTCAAGTGCAGCCTAAATTAGAATTAGAAGATATAAGAAATTTAAAAATAATTCGCATTAAAGAGGAAAAGATATTTCAGGATTATTTGGAAAAAATTTTAGAATTACGAAGTAAAGCGGAACTATTTTATCAACAAGCCGAAAATATACTTTTGGAAGAATTAGGATTAAAGGATTTTAATTATGATAAAAGTTTATTTTCTATTGTTAATTTATCAGAGGTGGTAAATGCCAATCGCATAGACGCTGAATATTTCCAGGAAAAATATAAAAAGTTAGTTAAAAAAATAAAGTTAAATAAGGCAAAAAAGCTGGGAGATTTAGTCTCAATAAAAAAAGGTTTTGAGCCGGGGAGTGAGGAGTATCACGAAGAAGGAAGATTGTTTATTAGAGTTAGTACTTTGTCAAAAAACGGAATTAATTTAACGGAAGAAAAATATTTGAGTGAAAAATTATATCAGGAATTAAAAAAAGATTATAATCCGGAAGTCGGGGAAATTTTGTTAACAAAAGACGCTACGCCTGGAATAGCTTATGTTATCAAAGAGCCTGTTGAGGGTATAATGTCCGGAGGAATTTTGAGATTAAAACTAAAAGAAAATATTGACGTGGAATATTTAACCCTTTGTTTGAATTCAATCGTTGGTCAAATGCAGGCCGAACGAGATTCTGGCGGTTCGGTTATTGCGCATTGGAAACCAGAACAAATTAAAAAATTGCTTATTCCAATTTTGCCCAAACCCACCCAGCAAAAAATCGCTGATTTGATTCGGCAATCGCATGAAGCGCGAAAAAAAGCCAAAGAATTATTAGAAGAGGCGAAAAAGAAAGTTGAGGAAATAATAAGAGAGAGGAGGTGACAAATATAGCAAAATACAATAGAAAGAGCGGTAAATAATGGACTGGCAAAAAAATTGACAAACATTATTAGCCATGTTAATATATTAATACTAAGGCTAGTTGATTAAATTCAAACTAGCCTTTTTTAGTAAATAAATTAAATCCCCTTAACCCCCTTTATTAAAGGGGGCAAAAAACATATGTCGGATATAACTAATGCGATTAAACAAATCTGCGAGGAAAAAAATTTAAGCTACGAGGCGGTTTTAGAGACCATTGAATCGGCTTTGGCCGCGGCTTACCGCAAAGATTTTGGCGAGAAAAACCAAAACGTTAAAGTGGAATTTGACCCGGAAACGGCTAAATCCAAGGTCTACGACGTTAAAACCGTGGTGGAAGATTTGCCCCCCTCCGCTCTTGAAGGAGCTACGGAGGGCGAGCCTGTTTCAATTGAGGCTGTAACAAAGGCAGAAAAAGAGAAAGAAACTGAAGAAGCGAAGGAGGACTTGTCCCCCGTAGCTTTAGCGGAGGGGGAAGAAGTCAGAAAATTTAACCCCAAAACTGAACTACAAATTAAAGACGCTAAACTAATCAAGAAAACCGCTAAAGTCGGTGATGTTATTAAAACCAAATTATCCGTGCCGGTCGAATACGGTCGTATGGCGGCGCAAACCGCCAAGCAGGTGATTATTCAGAAACTGCGCGAGGCCGAACGCGACATGATTTTTTCCGAATTTAAAAATAAAGAGCATGAAGTGGTGGCCGGCGTGGTCCAACGGCACGAGGGCCGGGTGGTGCTGGTGGATTTGGATAAAGCCGTAGGCGTGTTGCCGGCGGAAGAGCAGATAATGAATGAACGCTACCGGCCGGGCGACCGGATAAAAGTTTACATCAAACAGGTGGGCGTGACGCCCCGGGGTCCGGAAATAATTTTATCCCGCACTTCGGATGAAATTTTAAAGAAAGTTTTTTATCTGGAAATTCCGGAAATTTCCAACGGCTTGGTGGAAATAAAAGCCGTGGCGCGCGAGGCCGGCAACCGCTCCAAGGTGGCAGTGGAAGCCAAAAGCGAAAACGTTGACCCGATCGGTTCCTGCGTGGGCCAGCGCGGCGCCAGAATCCAGACCATTATCTCCGAGCTGGGCGGAGAAAAAATTGATATTATTGAATATGACGAAGACCTGGCCAAATTTATCGCCAAAGCTTTGGCGCCGGCCAAAGTTTTGAGCGTGGAATTGAACGAAGCCGAGAAAAAAGCCGAGGTTAAGGTGGCGGAAGACCAATTATCCCTGGCCATCGGCCGCGAAGGCCAAAACGTCAGGCTGGCCGCCAGGTTAACCAGCTGTAAATTGGATATTGTGGCAGAAAAAGCGGAGAAACCGAAAGTTGAAGAGGAAGTGAAAACGGCAGAGGCAGAACTGGCAGAACCGGCGGGGACTGAAAAGGCGAAGGAGAAGAAAGAAGAATAATTAGAAATTTATAATTAATAAAATTCTATGTCTCTAACCACACTTTTTATTCTCGGTAGCGCCGTGCTCGCCATTGTCTATGGCGCGATTTTAATCAGGCTAGTGTTGCGCTTGCCGGCTGGCAATGAAAAAATGCAAGCCATCGCCAAAGCCATTCAGGAAGGCGCTAAAGCGTATTTAAATCGCCAGTACAAGACCATCGCGGCAGTGGCGGTGGTTATTTTTTTAATTATTGGTTTTGTGCCTAAGTTGGGTTGGACCATGGCGCTGGCTTTTTTAATCGGCGCCTTTTTATCCGCTCTAACCGGTTATATTGGCATGAACATTTCCGTGCGCGCTAACGTCAGGACGGCTGAAGCGGCTCGGCACGGCTTGGCTAAGGCTTTGAAAGTGGCGGTGCAGGGCGGCAGCGTTACCGGTATGCTGGTAGTGGGCTTAGCTTTGTTGGGCACGGCCAGCTTTTATTTTATAACTCGCGACATTCACGCTTTAATCGGCTTGGGCTTCGGCGGCTCTTTAATTTCCATTTTTGCGCGCTTGGGCGGCGGCATTTTTACCAAAGCCGCGGACGTGGGCGCGGATTTAGTGGGTAAGGTTGAAGCCGGCATTCCAGAAGACGACCCGCGCAACCCGGCCGTAATCGCGGATAACGTGGGCGATAACGTGGGCGATTGCGCCGGCATGGCCGCTGATTTATTTGAAACTTACGTGGTAACTTCAATTGCCACCATGATTTTGGGCTCCCTGCTTTTCGCCGGTTTTACGAATGCCGTGCTTTATCCTTTAGTTATCGGCGCGGTGTCAGTTATCACTTCAATCATCGGCAGTTTTTTCGTGAAATTGGGCAAAAGCCAAAATATCATGGGAGCGCTTTATAAAGGCTTAATCGTGGCCGGAATTTTGGCCGCGATTGCCTTTTATCCGGTAACTAATTATTTAATGGCGGACAATGGAACTTACAGCGTCATGAATTTATATTTGGCTTCGCTCATCGGCTTGGCCGTAACCGCGGCCATGGTGGTAATTACCGAATACTATACTTCAAAGAGCTACGCGCCGGTTAAATCAATCGCCCAAGCTTCAAAGACCGGGCATGGCACTAATATTATTGCCGGTTTGGCCGTTTCCATGAAATCAACTGTTTGGCCGATTGTGGTTATCGTGGCGGCGATTTTGGGTGCTTACAGCCTAGCCGGACTTTACGGCGTGGCCATCGCGGTCATGGCCATGTTGTCCATGGCGGGAATTATCGTGACCATTGATTCTTACGGCCCGATTACGGATAACGCCGGCGGTATTGCCGAGATGGCGGAAATGGGCGACGAGGTGCGCGCCGTGACCGACCCGTTGGACGCGGTGGGCAATACCACCAAGGCAGTGACCAAAGGCTATGCTATCGGTTCGGCCGCTTTGGCCGCTTTGGTTTTATTCGCGGATTTCACGCACAGCATTCCGGATACTTTTCAGTTTTTAATAAATGACCCGAAAGTTTTGGCCGGCTTGTTTATCGGCGGGCTGTTGCCGTACTATTTTGGCGCTTTATGCATGCAGGCGGTCGGCAAGGCGGCCGGTTCGGTCGTGGAAGAAGTGCGCGCGCAGTTTAAAGCCAGGCCAGGCATTATGCTCGGCACGGAAAAGCCGAATTACGGCCGGACAGTAGACATCGTAACTAAAGCCGCTATCGGCGAAATGGTTATTCCAGCTTTGATTCCGGTAGTGGCGCCGATTTTAGTGGGCTTTATTTTGGGCGTTGAAGCGTTAGGCGGACTTTTAGTCGGTTCCATTATTACCGGCATCTTTGTGGCCATTTCCATGACCTCGGGCGGCGGCGCTTGGGATAACGCCAAAAAATACATTGAAGACGGAAATTTCGGCGGCAAAGGCTCGGAGGCTCATAAAGCGGCCGTGACCGGCGATACGGTGGGCGATCCTTACAAGGATACTGCCGGCCCGGCCATAAATCCCATGATAAAGATATTGAATATTGTGGCTTTATTGATTGTGGGGTTGTTAATTTAAAATGTTTGATTAATGTTCGGCATATATTTGATGGTTATATCATCAGGATATCACAGTGAGACTATGTGTCCAGTATATGGGGTACCTGCCAATAAAAAATTAAAAAATAAATCATTATTTGAAAATTTAAAATTATAAATTAAAAATTATTTAGTTTATGAATATCTCTAAAAAAGACTTAGGCAAGTCGCAAATTGAAATTACCGTGGAACTTTCGGCCGAGGAATTTAAGCCGTATGTTTTACGCGGCGCGGAAAAAGTTTCCGAGCAGGTTAAAATTGAAGGCTTTCGTCCGGGCAAAGCGCCTTATGAAATTTTAAAGGCCAAAATCGGCGAGATGACGATTTTGGAAGAAGGCGCGCGAATTGCCATTGATAAAACCGTGGACAAGGCGATTAAGGAAAATATTATTGGCCAACTGGTGGGCCAGCCGCAAGTCAATATCACCAAACTGGCGCCTAATAACCCCCTGGAATATAAAGTCGTGGTGACGCTTTTGCCGGAGATTAAACTGGGAAATTATAAAGATTTAAAAATCAAAGAAGCCGCGGTTGCCGCCAAAGACGAAGAAGTGGAAAAATTAATTAGTGAACTGCGCGAAATGCGCGCCAGCGAAGTAATTACCGACGCCGAAATTAAAGACGGCAATCGGGTAATTTTAGACATTGAAATTTTTGTTGATAAAATTCCGGTAGAAAGCGGCCGGGGAAAAGACGCTTCGGTTTTAATCGGAAAAAATTACGTTATCCCGGGTTTTGATAAAAATATTTTAGGCCTTAAAAAAGGAGAAACGCGTGAATTTAGTTTGCCTTATCCGGCCGACCATCATGACAAAAGTCTGGCCGGCAAGCTGGCCGAATTCAGAGTGAAGGTAACAGAGGTGTATAACCGCGTTCTGCCGGAAGTGAACGACGACTTTGCCAAAGGCTTTGGCTTAAAATCGCCAGTTGAATTGAAAAGCAATATTAAAAAAAGTTTGACCGCGGAAAAAGAAGAGGAGGCCAGGCGTAAAAGTGAAACCGTCATGCTTGATAAAATAATTGGCGCGTCAAAATTCGGCGACATTCCGGAAGTATTAATCAAGCATGAAGCCGAAGTGATGATGAGCGAGCTGGAATATAATGTTAAAAATCAGGGCGGCAAGTTTGAAGATTATTTAACGCATTTAGGTAAAACTCGCGACCAGATAATGCTTGACCTGGCGCCGGACGCGGTCAAAAGAGTTAGAGTTTCGTTAATTGTCAGGCAGGTGGCGCAAATTGAAAAAATTGAAGTCAGCCATGAGGAAGTCCATAAAGTGATTGAAGATATTGAGAAACAATATAAAGGCAACCAGGAAGTTTTGGAAAGAGTTAATGGCCACGCTTACCATGACTACGTGGAAAATAATCTGACCGGCAAAAAGGTAATGGAAAAATTAAGGGAGTGGAATGTTCACCCTGTTAAATAGCGCCTTGCGCCAATTTTGCCTTTAGCAAAATTATTTAACAGGGTAAAAATAATATGTCTGTCTCGGCCATCAATAAACGAGCTAATTTTGATTATGACATCCAAAAAACTTATGAAGCCGGCTTGGTGTTGTTGGGTTATGAAGTTAAGTCGGTTAAAACCGGCCATGTCAGCTTAAAGGGCAGTTACGTCACTTTTAAAAAAGCGCGGGGGAAAATTCTGCCCGAAGCTTATCTGACCAACGCGCATATTCCTTTATATCAGCACGCCGGTAAAATTGCCAACTACGAACCGACCAGGCCGAGAAAGCTGCTACTCAAAAAGAAAGAAATCAGTTATTTGATGGGGAAAAAAGATGAGCAAGGCTTGACACTGGTGCCGCTGAAAATATATACTAAGCGTAGTTTTATAAAATTGGAATTCGGCGTGGGCAAAGGCCGGAAAAAATTTGACAAACGGGAAGTGATTAAGAAAAGAGAACTGGATAGAAGCATCAGAACCTTAACAAAAAGCAGTTTAAAAATTAGAAATTGAAGAATTAAAAATTGTTTGGAAATTGGAAATTGGGATTTGGAAATTTCATTTTGGGGATGCCAGGCATCGATAATAAAATTTTCTTCTAAGCAGGCAGAAGCGAGTTTCAAGCCGTCGCTTTAATCACGCTTGAAAACATAATAAGTGCCAAAAACTTATTGAGCAAACTGACGTTCTCTTGGAGAATGCCGGCTTTTGCTCCCGTTGCCGCTTAATCGCCGCAACCATCCGCCCGGCTTAGCCTAATGGTCGGATCACGGGTGTCATTATTTAGGCTCGGACAGCCGTTCGCTTCAGGCGGTTGTTTTAAAAAATTGAAGCTGGCCGCGGCCGATTTTGTTCGGTTTTTACGGGCGCGGCGAGAACTTAAACCGATCTAATCTGTAAACCTGCTTTAAGGAATTTATTAGACAGGGGTTCAATTCCCCTCATCTCCACCAATCGCAACTTTTGCTGTTTTGGGAAAGGATTGCCTCGCGGCTTCGCCGCTCGGCAGGGAGGAAGGCACGGCGGGCAAAAATTCCTTCCCCCCAACCCTTCCTTTTTGCCCTTCGCCTTTGAATTTAGGGGCGGAAATTTCTTTTTTAATTTTGAACCTTTTTTACAAAAAAGGTTCGTTCCTTGTTTAGCAAATCCGACCCGTATGACATCTGCGGGATTCGTATAATGGTAGTACGCCACCCTTCCAAGGTGGAGACGCCAGTCCGATTCTGGTATCCCGCTCCACAATGTAATGTTGACAGTTCAGCCTTTTTCAGCTAATATCCAAAAATAACCGTCAATGCTTTATTTAATAAATAATTAATCAAAAACATGTTAATCATCAGACTTTCGCGAGTCGGCAAAAAGAACTTACCGCTTTATCGCCTGGTCATTTCGGAAAAACATAAAGACCTGTACGGCGATTCTTTGGAAATTTTAGGTTCTTACAACCCGCACACTAAAGACTTAAAAATTAGCGCGGAAAAAACCAAGTACTGGTTAAGCAAGGGCGCCGCCATGTCGGCTACCGTTAATAATTTGCTCTTGGAGAAAAAAATTATTGAGGGCAAAAAAGTTAAGGCGTCAAAGGACAAAAAACCGAAAAAAGCTCCGGCCGAAAAACCGGCTGAAGCCTAAATATTGACAAATAAGTAGCTTGTGTTATAATAACATAATCCCGAAATTGGGAACTAATAATTAAAAGATCTTTCAATTCTGACTAGCAAGTTGATTTAGGTCAGCTTTGGAAGAAAAAGAAAACTATGGCTGCTCAAGCAACCGACAAAGAATTCTTGGAGTACATTGCCAAGTCCGTCGTTTCCAACCCAGATGCGGTTCAGGTGGAAAGAACGGTAGATGAAATGGGAGTTCTGTTAACTCTTAAACTGGACCCGGCTGATATGGGCTACATCATCGGCCGCAAAGGTCAGACCGCTCAAGCTATCAGGACTTTACTGAAGATCGTGGGCGCCAAAAACAATGCCCGCGTCAACTTAAAGATCTATGAGCCGGAAGGTTCTCGCCGGCCGGCCAGAAGCGAAAGAAGTGAAAGCGCCGGCATTGACACTTCGTCCGTTGACGATTTAAAAATCTAACCTTAAAAATTAGATATACGCAAAAAACCACACCTCGATGTGGTTTTTTGTTAAAACGCATTTGTCATTGCGAGGAGCGCAAGCGACGAAGCAATCTCACGTATGACTACTTTCCACATAGTTACAATCTTCCCCCGCATTTTTGACTCTTATATTAATGAAAGTATTCTTAAGCGCGCGCTAAAAAATAATTTAATTAAAATAAAAATCCATAATTTGCGCGACTGGACATCCGACAAGCATAAAACTGTGGACGACTCCCCGTTCGGCGGCGGCGCCGGCCTGGTCATGAAAGTCGAACCCATCTTTAAAGCGCTCAATTCCCCCTTGATAAAGGGGGCTAGGGGGATTAAATCCAAAACCATTCTCCTTTCGGCAAAAGGCAAAACTTGGAACCAGGCATTGGCAAAATCGCACGCCAAATTAAAAAATATTATTCTTATCTGCGGCCGCTATGAAGGCGTGGACGAGCGCGTTAAAAAATTTATTAACGAAGAAATTTCAGTAGGCGATTATATCTTAACCGGCGGCGAAATCGGCGCGCTGGCAATTATTGATTCCATCACCAGGCTTTTGCCCGGCGCTTTAGGCAACGCGGATAGCGCCAAGCACGAATCACATGCTACGCCCGGAGTCTTGGAGCACCCGCATTACACCCGCCCGGAAGTCTTCGAATATACCCCCTTGATAAAGGGGGCTAGGGGGATTAAAAAACTTCGCGTGCCCAGAATATTATTATCCGGCAATCATAAAAAAATCGCTGCCTGGCGCGCCAAAAAATCAAAACGCATTTCCTCCTTGATAAAGGGGGACTAGGGGGATTTGTATTTTGTCATCGCGGGCGAGCTTGTCCTGTGCTTGACACAGGAACCCGCAATCCATTTCCCTCATTCTTGTTTCTCCGTCATTCCTGCGCAGGCAGGAATCCAGAAGCATTTCGGCGGATTTTTCATCTTGATTTTTCCCGCATTTTATGATAAAATTACTGTATAAATAAAATTTATGAATTTCAGACAATCTCTTTTTTGGGATGTTGACCCAAAAACTATAAACATAAAAAACACGCGGCCTATATTATTGAAAGAATCCTGGACTTCGGCAGAGATAAAGAAGTAAGCTGGCTCTGGCGGACTTACAATCGGCCGCAATTAAAAAAAGTGGTTAGCTCCTCGCGCAGCTTGCGCCCGCAAACCAAAGCTTTATGGACTCTGCTTCTAAAGAACAAATAATCTGGCATACCGACATTTTGCCGCGCCGCGCTAAAAAAGCGCTTGATTTTTTATCCGCGAAAAAGTGGCTTAAAAATTCTGCGTGGTATTTAGCCGGAGGCACAGCTCTGGCGCTGCAGGTAGGCCACCGCAGTTCGGTTGATTTGGATTTTTTTTCGCCTAAAAAATTCAATAATAATCTTTTACTAAAGAGCTTTGACAACAATCCCTGGCGAACCGACATCAGCGCCGAAGGCACAATCTACGGCATGTTGCTAGGCGCCAAAGCAAGTTTTATTTTCTATCCATTTTTTCACCCGGCTAAAGAGCCGTTAAGCTACGGCTTTATAAAAATCCTGGCGCCCGAAGATATTGCCGTCATGAAAATTATCGCTATCAGCCAGCGCTGAAAAAAACGCGACTTTTTTGATCTTTATTGGTGCGCGAAAAATATCGCCCCACTTAAAGAATCTATTCTTAAACTTAAAAACCAATATCCGTCGGTCGCCCATGATTATCATCATATTTTAACCAGCCTGGTATATTTCGCCGACGCAGAAGCCGATCCGACGCCAAAAATCAATTTTAAAGCCAGCTGGCGCGAGGTTAAAAAATTTTTTACGTGCGAAATTCCTAAAATAACTAAGGAAATTATAAATCTTGAAAATGATTAAATAAAATTAAATTAATTTTGTCTTATTTTAGCCATAAAAAAGCCAATCAATTTAAAATTCATTTAAAACGATTGACTTTTTTTTGATTTTATGCTATTATATTAAGTTAGTTCTTTTGGTATCTTTATGCCAAATAGAATGAAAATCGAGCCTTTATACTTCCCTCTTGACCTGTTTATTTTTAGATAGGCCAAGGGCGAGGCACAAAGGTTCGATTGTCGGACTTTAACAATTCAGAAAAACAAACAAAAAAATATATAAAGAAAGGGAAAGGGTGAAAGAAATGGCTACTTCAATAAAGGACT
>MNZH01000064.1 GCA_001873515.1 Parcubacteria group bacterium CG2_30_45_37
CATCACCGAGGGTGATATCGCCCGGGCTGAAGCCTCCAGCGCGAAAATTTTTGGTTTCAACGTGCAAGTCACGCCGCTGGCGGCCAAGCTGGCGCGGGAAAAAAACGTGGAAATTAAAAGCTATAAAATTATTTACGAATTAATCAGCGACGTTAAAGCCCGAGTGGACGGCATGATTGAGCAAGAACTGGTTAGGGTTGACTTGGGCCGATTAAAAATTTTAGCCATTTTCCGCACGGAAAAAACCGGCCAAATCGTGGGCGGCCGAGTGCTCGACGGCCGAATTGAAACCGGCTCGCTCGTTGAAGTCCTGCGCGACAAACAAATTTTAGCCCAAGGCAAATTAATTAAACTGCAAATCGCCAAACAGGATACCAGTGTAGTGGAAGTCAATCAGGAATGCGGTTTGAGTTATGAGGGCAAACCGGTAATCCGGGTAGATGATATTTTACAGGTTTATAAAATGGAAAGGGTAAAGAAGTAAATTATGCCTAGAAAAATTGAACAATTAAACGACCAACTGCGCGAAGAGCTGGCCAATTTAATTGTTAAAGAAATCAATCTTGAGAACGGCCTAATTACGGTGAGCTACGTTGATTGCTCACCGGATTTAAAATACGCTAAAATCGCGGTTTCGGTCCTGCCGGAAAAATACGCCGGCACGGCTTTGAAAAACTTACGCCGCCACGCCAGCCTGTTTAGCAACATTTTAAGGAGCCGGCTGAAAATCAGGCAAATTCCCAAGTTTAACTGGACGCTTGATACGACCGAAAGCAAAGCGGCGGAGATTGAAGAAATGATTAAGCAGATTAAAGAAGAAGAGGGGGAAGGACTTTAACTGTCATTGCGAGAAGCGTAGCGACGAAGCAATCTCACGAACAAAAAAACTATTAACCAAGGTTCCACGTTCATTAGATTGCTTCGCTTCTTGCAGAAGCTCGCAATGACAATTTCTCTATGGACGCTCAACTATTCATTAAAGCCTATAATTTAATAAAATCCGCCAACAATATTCTCGTCGCCACTCACGAGCATCCGGATGGGGACGCCGTGGCCTCGGCGGCCGCGCTGGCGGAAATTTTAGAACTGGCCGGAAAAAAATACGAGCTTTACTGCCATGACCGGATTAATTATCCGCTAAATTTTTTGCCGCACCTGGATGAATTTAAAACCAATTATGAAAACTTTAATTTTGACCTGATTATTGTCTTGGATTGCAGCGTGGTGGAACGAACAAAGCTAGACAAAGAAATCTTAGGCCGCCGCCCGAACCAGTTGGTTTTGGAAATTGACCACCATCCCAAAATCAAAAGTTACGCCGACCTGGAAATCCGCGACTCGGCCGCGGCCGCCACCACGGAAATTTTGTATTATTTCCTTAAAGCCAATAAAATTAGAATTAATAAAAATTTGGCTAATTGCCTGTTGGCCGGCATCCTGACCGACACGGGCAATTTTCTTTATCCCTCAACTTCGCCCCAGACCATCAATATCGCTTCGGAGATGCTGGCCAAAGGCGCGCGCCTGCCGCAGATTATGGAAAATACCTGGCGCAACAAATCAATCGCTTCCATGAAAGCCTGGGGCAAAGCCCTGTCCAACTTAAAAATAAATAAAATTTACAATTTCGCTTACACGATTTTAGAGCCCGAAGACGTGCCTTTGGAAATGGCCGAAGAAGAGCTTGAAGGCCTGGCCGGCTTTTTGAGCAACTTGGACCGGGTCAACGGGCTAATGATTTTAAGGGAACTGCCGGAGGGAATTATCAAAGGCAATTTGCGCACCGCCAAACCTAATGTTGACATTTCAAAATTGGCGCGCGCCTTGGGCGGCGGCGGGCATGCCAAAGCCGCCGGGTTTACAGTTACCGGCTCATTGCAGAAAACAGAAAACGGCTGGACAATAGTTTAGTTGACATTCCCCTCCAAATTAACTAAAATCTATTCATAAATTCTAACTTCAAATTTATGCCCTTAATTCCCACTGTCATAGAAAAATCCGGGCAAATTGAGCGGGCTTATGATATCTATTCCCGCCTTTTAAAAGACCGCATCATTTTCTTGGGCGAGCCCATTACCGACCATACGGCCAACATTATCATCGCCCAATTTTTATTTTTGGACGCGGAAAACAAAGACAAAGACATTAAATTCTACGTTAACACTCCGGGCGGCTCGGTCACGGCCGGCCTGGCGATTTACGACACCATGCAGTACGTCAAGGCCGACGTCTCCACCATTTGCGTGGGCCTGGCCGCTTCCATGGGCGCGGTACTCTTGGCCGCCGGAGCCAAAGGCAAGCGCTTTTCTCTCCCCAATTCGGAAATTTTAATCCACCAGGTCATGGGCGGCTTTGAAGGCCAAGCCTCGGACATTAAAATTCATTCCGAGCATATCTTAAAAGTCAGGGAAAAACTCAATAAAATTTTAGCCAAGCATACGGGCCAGCCCATCGCCACGATTGAAAAAGACACTGACCGCGACCGTTTCATGAGCGCGGACGAAGCGGTTAAATACGGCATAGTAGATAAGGTGATTTTAAAATAATTACCCCCTTTAACAAAGGGGGTTAGGGGGATTTTATTTATTGTCATTCCTGTAAAAGCAGGAATCCAGAAATTATAATTTCGGAAAAGATGGGGAGCTATGTTTAAACCGCAAACTGGCTCCTCTAAAATATTATAATTGATTTTTAATATTATTTTTGCTATATTAATTACATGTCTGCGGAATTCAAAAAATTTTAGTTAAACATTAAATTGCATTTTAAAATACGCTCCGCTTCGGAGCGTATTTTTTGCCGCTAACTCATTTATTATTTTAATGCCGCCAGATAATTTTTAAGCAAAAAAATTGTCTCTTCTCTTAAATGAGTTTTAACCCAGGCCTTATCTTTCTCGCTTATAAGCTCGCCCAGACCTTGCGTAATCTGATTATCTTTAACCTGCTCAATTAGGGCAATACACTCGGCGAGATGTTCCTTAAGACTTTTGCCGGTTAATATTTTAAGCGCTTCAGCGTCAATCTCCCAATTATTTTTAGCAAAATGCCAGATATCGTAGATGTCGCGCATGGCAGTTTGGCCGCGCAAAGTAAGCGCGGCGAGTTTTCCGGCGAGAAGATAGGATTTTTTAGCAGCCAGTATGGAGATTCCTAAATATTCTTTCAGCTCAAAGCGGTTTGGCATTGCCGGCAGACGCATTCTGATATTCACTTCAATTTTAATATTATGATCGGCGTCGCCATAGGATAATAGAAAAAAAATCGTATTTCGTTTAATGCGCTTATCCTTAATTTCTCCATACTGTTCTAAAATCTTTTTAACCGCCCCAAAGAATAATCTTTGATCAGCTTCATCTCCCTGAAGCAAATCAAAATCAAGATCTACCGAAAAACGGGGCAGATCATAAAACAGATAGGCGCAAGTTCCGCCCTTGAAGACAAGCCGAGGAGCAATTACGATATCGGCGTAAATATCGCGCAGAATTCGGCCCATGATGAGTTGATGTTTTTCCCTATTGAGCATATTTTTTTTGATAATTTTTTAATCGTTCAATTAACTGGCTGTTGCCGTATATTTTTACCAGTTCAAAACATTTTTCCCAATCAATAGAGCGGAGATTGTCAAAATAATATTCCGGAAAGAGGTAAATCATATCCAAAAAAGCCCGTTCCGGCGAGGCCAGGCCGTAATTATCTTGATTATCCACGCCCGCCGGACTAAACAAAACCGTATCTTTTAGTTTTCTAAAAGTAATTGCCGTTTTATCAATGGTCATGGTTTTTGGCCATGGACCGGCGGCAAAAATCGTCTCGTAGTGCTGAAAAATAATACCGGCTTCCCTAAGCGCCGTTTCAAAACTGATATACGAGGGAGTATAAAGGCTGGTTGCCAATTCTTTCGGATTATAATTTTTGTCCTTGGCAAAAACGGCTCTGGTCAGGCGAATTAAAGTACCCTGTTTAACATAATAGGCAATCTTGGCTTTTAGATTATCCGCGCTGGTTTCCTGCCAAAGTAAAGCCAGATCCTTATTAGTCAGGACTGTCTTAGAAGATTGGTATAATTTGGCAATTAAATTATCCATAGAAATATGTTTGATGCAAGTAATAAATTATCTTACTTCCATTATACATTATTCAAAAATAGCTGTCAATAGCCAAAAATGAAAACCGCCGGTTAGAACTGGCGGTTTTCATTGCCTACCGGCAAAAGCATGCGGGGCGCTTAGCGAAGAGCTGATTTATTTGAGGAGAGAGCTTTCAAAATAATCTACTCCTCCTGCCCCGCATACTGCTGCCGATTACCCTCTCCTTACTAAGGAGAGGGCGGGGTGAGGTCTGCCCTCCTTTCAAAGGAGGGTTAGGCTTGTCCGCCGAAGCCCCTGCCCGCGCGTTGCGCGCAGGCGGGTCGGCGTAGGCGGGGAGGTTAATTTCTCCCCTTGGCAAGGAGAGGGGAAATGCCGCCCTTGACCAAACCGCCGCACTTATGTTAAACTAAATCTTGTTCACCCGGTGAAATAATTTTGCCTCTCGGCAAAATTCCAGCTTTAGCTGGATTTCACGGGGTAAAAATAATTAATAATTATTTCCAGTCGTCGGACAGCCTGCCCCGTGAAATTCGCTTAGCGAATATTTCACTGGGGATTACGGATAATTTGGACGGGATTAAATTTTACTTTTAGATTCGCAATTTTGTGGTACTTAGCAATTCTTCTAAAACTACAAGCTACTCTCAAAATATTTTGCCCAAACTAAAATAAATTTGGTCTTGTTTTATTTGTGAAAAATTGACCTCCGGCGCTGGAATACCAACTTATGTATTACGCAATTATTGGCGTTCTGGCCGTAATCGGCGGTTTTTTTGTTGGCTACTACATCAGAAAAAAACGCGCTTTATCCGAAGTTTCCAGCGCCGAAGCGCGCGCGGAGAAAATCTTAAACGACGCTAAAGCCAAACAAAAAGAGCTGATGCTCGCCGCCCAGGACAAAGCCTTGAAAATCATTGAAGAGGCCAAGCGGGAAGACGATAAGCGCCGCCAGGAATTGAGCGGCCTGCAGGCGCGCCTGGAAAAGCGCGAAACCGTGTTTTCCCAAAAACTTCTGGAACTGCAGGACAAGCAGCAGCAGCTTTACGACAAAGTCAGCAAGGTTGAAGAGGTCAAAGAAAAAATCAAGGCCATTCGCGACGAGCAATTGGCCAAATTGGAAAAAATCGCCTCCATGACCCGCGAAGAGGCCAAACAGGTGCTGTTTAAAAACGTTGAAAGCGAAATCAAGGACGATTTGGTCGCGCGCATCAACAAGCTGGAGAAGGAATCTTCGGAAAGTCTGGACGAAAAAGCGCGCGACTTAATGTCCGGCGCCATGCAGCGGCTGGCTTCCACCTTCGCCACGGAAATCACCACCACCACGGTTGACCTGCCTAACGATGAAATGAAGGGCCGCATCATCGGCCGCGAAGGCCGGAATATTAAAGTCATCGAACAGCTCACCGGCGTGGAAATCATCGTGGACGACACGCCCAACGCCATCACCATTTCCGGTTTTTCGCCCATCAGGCGCCATGTGGCCAAACGGACATTGGACCATTTAATTAAAGACGGCCGCATCCACCCGACTAAAATTGAAGACGCCATCAAGCAGGCCAAAGAAGAACTGGCCCTGGACATAAAAAAAGCCGGCGAAGAAGCCATGTATGAAGTCGGCGTCACCGGTTTTGACCCCAAACTGGTGCAGATTATCGGACGCCTTAAATACCGCACCAGCTATGGGCAAAACGCTTTAAGGCATTCGGTAGAAGTGGCGCACCTGTCCGCGCTCTTGGCCGAAGAGCTGGGCACGGACGTCACCCTGGCGAAAAAAGGCGGCCTCCTGCATGACATCGGCAAAGCGGTTGACCACGAGGTTCAGGGCACGCATCCGGAAATCGGCGCCAATATCGGCAAGAAATTCGGCTTGACCGAAGAAGTCATCGCCCCGATTCTAACTCATCATGACGACCGGCCCGACGGACTGATTTCCGTCATCGTTAAAGTGGCGGACGCCATCTCGGCGGCCAGGCCGGGCGCGCGCCGCGATACTTTTGAACAATACATCCAGCGCCTGGAAGAACTGGAAAAAATCGCCATGGCTTTTGAAGGCATTGAAAAAGCTTACGCCATCCAAGCCGGCCGCGAAGTAAGGGTTTTCGTCACACCGGAAAAAATCGACGACCTGGCCGCGCACAACTTAGCCAAAGACATCGCGCAAAAAATTGAACAGGAATTAAAATATCCGGGCGAAATTAAAGTTAACGTCATCAGGGAAATGCGGGTAACCGAATACGCGAGATAAATTAAATTACCCCCTTTAACAAAGGGGGTTAGGGGGATTTTAAATGTTTATTTTTCTTGACTATCTTAAAAATCCCCCGCCCTACGGGCGGCCCCTTTATTAAAGGGGCCAATAAATCTATGCTTTCCATCTTATTCATTGGCGAAATTAACGGTAAAATCGGCCGGCGAGCGGTCCAAGAGCTTTTGCCTGATTTAATAAAAGAGCACAAGCCTGATTTGGTTATCGCCAACGCGGATAACCTGGCGCACGGCAACGGCGTATCCGAACCCACCATTAAAGAAATGCTGGCAGCCGGCATTGACGCTTTTACCGGCGGCGACCATTGCTTCGGCAACACGGCTTATCTTAATTTATATGACAGTGGCCTGCCCTTGCTCCGGCCGGCCAATTATTCAAAAAGCGCTCCGGGCAAGGGCCAAATGATAATTGAAAAAAGTGGGCATAAAATACTGCTCGCGAGCTTAATCGGACAGGTTTTTATGTCAGCCGACCACGACAGCCCCTTCCATGAAGCCGATAATATTTTGTCTAATCTTGCCAATAAAAATATATCTGCTATAATTATTGATATGCACGCCGAAGCCACTTCGGAAAAAATCGCTTTAGGGCATTTCTTGGACGGCAAAGTTTCGGCGATTTTAGGCACGCATACCCATGTCATGACCGCGGACGCGCGGATTTCCCCGGCCGGAACGGCGCTCATCACCGACACGGGACTAACCGGTCTGGCCGACGGCGTCATCGGCGTGGAAAAGGACGGCATCATTAAAACTTTTTTAACCCAAATCAAAACGCCGCATGTTATCCCGGAGAGCGGCCACGCGGTTTTAAACGCCGTCGCCCTTACCATCAACCCGAAAACTAAAAAAGCCGTTACCCTAAAACCAATAACTAAATATATTAATATAATAAATTCACCCCGTTAAATCCGCTCCGCGGAAATTCGCTGAAAGCGAATTTATTTAACAGGGGTAAATTTTAAATCTATGAACAAAGCAGGCTTAATCGAAAAAATCGCGAGCGAGGCGGCCGTGACCAAAAAACAGGCCGAAGACATGATTGAAACTTTGGTCGCCACCATCGTTGCCGAATTAAAAGCCGGCAACGAAGTTACCATAACCGGCTTCGGCACTTTTATGGCCAAAACCCGACATGCTCGCGGCGGCGTCAATCCGCAAAGGCCGAGCGAACGCATCCAGATTCCGCAGGTAACGGTGGCAAAATTCAAAACCGGCAAAACTTTAAAAGACGCGCTTAAAGGCAGATAAAAAATCTATAAACTAAAAAGAAGGCTTTAAAGCCTTCTTTTTTGGTGCGTTTGTTTGACGAAATCCGAACCTTTTTT
>MNZH01000074.1 GCA_001873515.1 Parcubacteria group bacterium CG2_30_45_37
CGCCGCCGATAACCGAGGCGATGGCTAAAATCGGCCAGATAAATTGCTTAAGCGGTTTTAAATTATATTTATCATCCAAAAATCCGCCGACCATTAAAAAAACGCCGCCCGCGAAAAACCCCAGCCAGTGGCTTACTTCCAGATTTCCGGCCAGCAGTTTGTCGCGCGTAAAATACAAAATAATAAAAAACGCCGCGAACACGGCCGAGCCGCCGAGTAAAGGAACCGGTCGGCCGTGCAATTTTCGCCCGCCGTCAGGCCGGTCAACGATATTAAGAGCGCGCGCCAGCTTCATCACCAGCCAAGTCAAAACGGCGGACAGCAGAAGCGTAATAATAAAAATTTGCAGATAGTAAAGCGCCATATAATAATTTGTCATTGCGAGGTCTGACCATTTTTGTTATTGCGATGAGCTCCGCATTTTGCGGGGCGTCGAAGCAATCCGTTCACATTGTCATTGCGAGGAGCTCCGCCAGCAGGCGGAAGCGACGAAGCAATCTCCGGTTTACCAGTCTAAAGTTAAATCTTTCCATATCGGGTTTAACTTATTAATCAAGGCTATTTTCTTTTTTCTGGAACCGCCTTTGATTTGCTTTTCTCTGGCAATGGCATCATAGATATTATTAAACATTTCGTAATAGACTAACTTTGTAATATTATACTTTGCTGTAAAACTTATTTTATTATCTTTATTTATATGCTGATAATTTCTGACTAACAAATTATTGGTTACTCCGGTATAAAATACATGATGCAATTTATTGGTATTAATATAAACATAATAATTTCGCTCTTTTATCATATTTGCTAATTGACCGGAGATTGCTTCGCTTCTTCCAGAAGCTCGCAATGACATTCAAAGTTATCCACAATTTTAATTTGCGCGTTTTTAAAAATTAAGCTATAATAAATTTTTGTGGATAGGTTAATTATCTATTCAACATCGCACATAAAGGAGGTGAACATTAACAAAAACAAGGATTTAAATTTAAAAATTACTTTACTTAGGAGGGATGGAGATTTGAGCATTAGAGATATTCCGGAAATTGAGGCAGAGGCAGAGGATAAAAAAATATCGAGATGGTCTACTTTTATGACGGGGGTAAAGTCTAACGAAGAATTAGGCTACCCGGCTCCTCGAAAAGTAATTGATGAGGTATATAAATTTATTTTCAGCGAATGGTACCAAGTCAAAATGTAATGCACTCGAGGACGGCATGTTATATAAATTCTAACACGTGAAGACTTCATAAAGGCAGCCGTCCTTTTTTTATACTATCGCAGTCCGGTTTGGGTAAATTATTTTTCTCGCGCATACGAAATTGTAGCAGTTTTTGTAAAAACGCCCAAATTTCGTCTAAGCAGGAAAAATAATTTGTTCAAGCCTGACGCCATAACTATAAAAGCCAACTTTAAATCCCCCTTGCCCCCTTTAATAAAGGGGGCTTTCACAGCTCTCTCCCCTGCCTGACGCTCACCTTAGCGTCATTGTCAATCACCACCGTATCTCGCCGCTTCACTTCGCCGGCCAAAACCAAATTAGCGATTTCGTTTTCCACTTTTTCCTGAATCAGCCGGCGCAAAGGCCGGGCGCCGAATTTAGGGTCAAAGCCTAAACCGGCCAACTTTTTCACTCCGCCCGGCTCGCATTCCAAGCCGATACCTTTGGCTTCCAGCATACGCCGAACTTTACCTAGCATCAGTTCCGTGATTTTTTCAACTTCAGCCATGCCTAAAGGCTTAAACACCACCACGCCGTCAAAACGATTTATCAACTCCGGTTTTAAATATTTATTAAGCTGATCGTTTATTAACGATTGCTTTATCGTCTCGAGCGAGGCGCCGGCCTTAATTTGATCCTGAATATAAACCGCGCCGATATTGGAAGTGGCGATGATGATGGAATTGGTAAAATCAATGGTCCGGCCCTGCCCGTCGGTCAGGCGGCCATCGTCCATCACCTGCAAGAACAGGTTTAAAATATTGGCATGCGCTTTTTCAAACTCGTCCAGCAAAATCAAGCTAAACGGCGCTTGGCGCACGGCTTCGGTCAAGTAGCCTAAAATGCCATCAGGCGCGCCAATCATTTTTTCCATGGCTTCCGGCCGCTGATATTCACTCATGTCCAGCCTCACCATATAATCTTCGTCCCCAAAATAAGTTTCGGCCACGGCTTTGGCCAGTTCGGTTTTGCCCACGCCGGTCGGGCCCAAAAACAGAAAGCTGGCAATCGGCCGCTTGGCCTCTCTGACCTCGGCCCGAGCCCGCCGCAAGCTGGTCGCCACCATGGCCACGGCCTCGGCTTGGTCCACCAGGCGCTCGTGAATTTTTTCTTCCAAGTTTAAAAGCACCTGGCTTTCTTTGGCCGTGATTTTGGTCAAAGGAATTTTGGTTTTTCGGCTGACGATGGCGGCCACGTCATCGGCGTCCACCAGGCTGTTTTCGCCCTTGTCATGAGCAACCTTAACCGCGATCGCTTCCAAAATATCAATGGCTTTGGCCGGCAGATTCCTGTCATGGACATACTTAGCGGTTAATTCCACGGCCTTGGCGATGGCCGAATAAGTAAAATAAACTTTAAACTTGGCTTCATAATAGCCGATTTTGCTTTCAATCATCTGGATCGCCTGGTTGTTGTCCGGCTCGGCGATGTCTACCTTAACCAATAAATTGCCCAGCGGCTTATTTTCCAGATATTTGGCGTAATTATCGTTAGTGATGCTGGCTAAGCAGCTTAAATTATGACGCTCCAAAGCGTTGGCCAAAACTTCCGATAACTCCAGGCTCTCCTTCTCGCCCGCGGTTATGCCCATTAAATTTTCAATGTTATTGAAATACAAAATAATGTTGCCGGCGCGGGCGACCTCGTCAATTATCACTAAGAGCCGCTGTTCGGCCGCTTCGGCCGAGGCGCCGCTTAAAAGCCGCGCCACGTCCACTTCCACCAGCCGCTTGTCTTTAAGCCTTTTGGGCACGTCTTCCTCCACCATCCGGCGCGCGATCTGCCCGATGATGGCATTCTTGCCCACGCCCACCGGCCCGCATAAGAGGACGCCGCTTTTGCCGCTCTCCAAATTTTCAAAAATTTCTTTGACTTCATTAACGCGCCCGACGCATAATTCCAGCCGCCCCCACTTAGCCGCCAAAGTCAGGTCGTAGGCGAAATGATTTAAAACCGGCGTGGCCACGGCCGTATAAGCCCGGTCCATGGCGCTAGCCGGCTTAAAACGCGACGCCTTACGGTAAAGCCGGTAATTTTCCAATAACTGCTCGTTAATCACAAACCATTGGATGACGTTGTTGATTTTATCATGGTCAATTCCCAAATCGTAAAGAATCTCCTTCAGATTCCGGTCGCGCGCCAAGCTGGGCAAAATGAAATAAATCGGCTCAACTTTCTTCTGGCCTAAATCAGCGGCTAAGGCGTAGCTTTCCAAAAAAATTTCTTTAAGTTCGAGCGATAATTCGGTTGGCGAAGCGCCGGCCGGCAGGGCCAACAGCTGATTTTTTAATTTACTGATCAGCTTGGCCGGGTCAACGTTCAAGCGGGAAAAAATCGCTGCCGCCTTAACGTCCCTTAACAGGCTAAAAAACAAATGGACCGGCCTGACCTGGCCGTGCTTGGCCCGGTCGGCCAAGAGAAAAGCTTGCTCTAAGGCCCGGAAAGCGGCCGGGCTGAAACCGCTGGAAATTTCAATTTTATGCTTGCCTCTGACTTTTTTCAGTTCGGCCCAATTATCCGGCGACTGGTCAGGCGACGCCTGGCCGTATTTGATTTTTTTTATTTTTCGCTTAGCCGCCTCCGCTTCGCTTAAGCGGTAAATAATGAACATGTCGGCGATAACGCTTAACCAGAAAGTCAAGATGAGCTTGTCTTTTATGCGCCAAAAAGCAAAAGCGCCAGCGGCCGTGGAGCTTTCGCCGGCCCGCCAAACCCAAAAGGCTAAAACCGTCAAGCCGGCCAAACCGATAATAAAAGCGGCTAAATTTAAAATCAGATGCAGACTTTTCTTCAGATGCCTTAATTTAATGATGGGCGCGCTTAAAGGCAGGTTCCAATAATAAAACCGGCCATGATGCAAGGCCACCAGGCCATTGCCGGCGCAATTCTGGCAGCTGCCCTTGCCCGACCGGCCGGTGGCATCGCAAGCCGGGCAGGTAATGAATTGAATATTCGTTGATTCGTTAGGGTTCATATAAACTGAAAAATTATTTCATAAATCACTAAGGGCGGCAGCAGCAGCCAGGCGGCCACGGCCAAAACGGCCAAAACCAACCAAAATAATAAAAGCGCGCTCCGGAAAATAATCTGCACCAGGCGCACGAAAAAACTGATCAGGGTGCCGGCCAAATCGTCTTGGGCGTACATCGGGCGCATTATATTTTTTAGCCAGACTATCAGCGCCAAAGATTTTTGTTTATTCACCAAAAAATCCTTTACGCCCAAAAGCAAATTAACCAGGCCGCGCGAGTACCACCAGCAGGGAAAATATAAAACATCCCGAACCAATTCGGCCAGAATTTTTAAACTGTAAAATATAAAACTATTTGTCGGCATAACAAAATTTTGTTTATTATATTATACCACATTCCCCCAGCCCGCGCCAACCGCTTGACAGCCAAAAAGCGTTCAGGTAATATATAAACATAAATAAACAGCGCCCGCCAGGGCTGTTTTTTAATAGAAATCCTATGAATAAAATTACCCAATACCTTAAAGCCTCAATTGAGGAAATGAAAAAGGTCACTTGGCCGACCAAAAAAGAAACCTATAATTTTACCATTTTAGTAATTTCCATCAGTCTGGGCGTGGCTTTATTTTTAGGCCTCCTGGATATTATTTTTAATTTCGGCCTGGAATATTTAATTACTAATAGATAATATAAATATGGCCAAGCAAACCCTAAATCAGGGCCGGCGCTGGTACGTCCTGCACACCTACTCCGGCTACGAAGAAAACGTCTCGCAGAATTTAAAACAAAGAATTGAATCCATGGACATGGAAGACAAGATTTTTAATATTTTAATTCCCACGGAAAAAAAGATCAGGATTAAAAACGGCAAACGGAAAATCGTTGAGGAAAAAATTTTTCCCGGCTACGTTTTGGTGGAAATGGTCGTGACCGACGATTCCTGGTACGTGGTCAGAAACACGCCCAACGTCACCGGCTTCATCGGCACCGGCACCGTTCCCACGCCGGTCT
>MNZH01000078.1 GCA_001873515.1 Parcubacteria group bacterium CG2_30_45_37
GGTTTGCCTGCCGGAATCAAAAACTTTCATTAAGCGCATTGAAGTCGCCAAATCCCCCAACTCGCTGGCGGATGTTATCGGCGCGGAAATCGAAAAACACGTGCCCATGTCAAAGAGCGAAATCTATTACGATTGGCAGGTCACCGCCGAGCTGGCCGACAAATATCAGGTGCTGATCGGCGCCGCGCCCAAAGAGATCGTTGACCAATACGCCCAATTGCTTGATGACGCCAAGTTGTCGGTCGCGGCCATGGAAATTGAACCAACGGCCATCTGCCGCTGCCTTTTAAAGGAGGAGGCGCCCGAAGCCAAACCAGCGGCCGCGCCGCTAAAGCCTGGAAGAACCGCCCCGTTAAACTACGGCATCATTGATATCGGCGCCAACCACACCTGCCTGATTTTTTATTCCGACAATACCATCGTCTTTAGCGTGAGCATGCCGATCAGCGGCGAGGAAATCACCGCTAAAATTTCCCGGACCCTGGACTTAACGCCCGAGCAAGCGGAAAAAGCCAAGATTATCTGCGGTTTGGACGAAACCAAGGCCAACGGCGTCATCAAAAAAATTCTGGAGGAAACCATAAAAAATTTGATTAGTAAAATAAAGGAGGCGCTGGATTTTTATGAAAATTATTATGGCGGCAAATTAAATAAAATTTTGCTTTGCGGCGGCGGCGGCAATATCACCGAGCTGGGAAAAATTATCGCCCAAGAATTCTCCATTAAAGTTGAAACGGCCGATGCCCTGACCAACTTAGATGAAACTGGAGAGAAATTCAACCCCATCTTCATGGAAAAACACAGCTTTGACGCGAAATTATTAAAAAATGACTCCAGCCGCGAAGGGAACAACTTATCAATTCAACAAAATTCCGGCTCAACTTTTACCACCGCCATCGGCTTGGCCCTAAGAGGAATTTTTATAGATGAACTATAAAATAATATGCTTACCTTAAATTTAGTCTCGGCCGAACAAAAAAAAGAAATCAAGCTGCGCCACCTCTACGGCTTTATAAAAAAAATTAGCTTGACGCTGATTGTTATTGCCATCGTCATCGCCATAATTCTTTTAGTCGCCAAGATAGTGCTCCAGCTTAAATTCAATAATATCGTCGAACAAACCACTTTGGTCACCAAAAATAACCAAGGCTATAACAGTAAAGTTAGGGAAATCAATGGCAAATTAGGCTTTATAGCAAAAATTCAAGATGAATATATCCCCTGGTCGAATTTAATAAAAAAATTGGCCGCCATAACGCCGGCGGATATAAATTTCTCCTATCTGAAGCTTGACGCCCAGGATAAAACTATCAGCCTGAAAGGCAAAGCTAAATTTCGAGACAGCTTATTGGATTTCAAAGACGAAATGGCGGCCAACCCGGTCTTCCAAGACATCGGCTTCCCGATTAAAAATATCCTGGAAAAAGAAAATATTGACTTTGAAATTAACGCCAAGCTTGATTCGACGAAAATATAAATTATGCTCCTGGGCAAATACCTTAAATTTAATTTGAAAAACAAAATCGCCGCCAGCGGCGGCGGCTTTTTATTGGTTATTTTTTGCCTATTATATTTTATTATCATCCCCACCATTACGGACATAAAAAACATGAGCGGCGAAATAGAAGAGCAAAGAATTGACTTGGAAAAAAAATATATTAAGGGCCAAAGCCTAAAAAAATTATCGGATAATTTAAAAAGTATCGAACCGAAGCTCGATCTCTTAAACCAACTTTTTATAAATAAGAATCGCGAGCTGGAATTTATCACCACCCTGGAAAATCAGGCCGGCCTTAACCGATTAAATCAAAAAATAAATTTAAACCCGCCCCAGGCCGCCGACAACCAAGATTTCCAAAAAGCCGACTTGCAACTTTTACTGACCGGCAAATTCTCAAGGCTTCTGAAATATCTCCAAGATTTAGAATCCTTGGGTTATTACACCAACATTAAATCGCTGGAATTATCCCCAGCTCGAGGCCAGGAGGCGGTTAGCGATGAAGAAGCCGCTCCTCCGGACGGCTCGATCAATATCAACATGTTTATCAACGCTGATACCTATTGGAAATAATATGTTCATAAAACAACAATTGAAACTAACGCCGAAAAAAATTTCCAGCTGGTTAACCCTGGTAATAATTATTTTAACGCTGATAATTTTAATTTTTATCTCTTTATTTTTATATAAAAATTTTTATCAAACTATCACCCAAGCTAAAGAGATTTTAATTCTTCGGGAAAAGGTCGCCCTGGATACCGTCAATATGGAAAAATTTAATTTAATCATCGACAAATTGGCCAAAAAAACCGCGCCTAAACAATTAGACAATATTATCAGCCCGTTCCGTTAATTTTTATTTTACAATTCCGGCGCCATTCGCTTTAATCGCCTGACCAGCGGCGGCAGCAGCTTTAAAACTCGCCGCCGCTCCACCCGGCTGTTGTTTTTGCCGAAAGTAAATCTAATGGTTGAATGCGCCACTTCTTCCTTAATGCCCATGGCTAAAAGCACACTCGAGGCTTTAAGGCTGGCCGAGGCGCAAGCCGAACCGGTGGAAACCGCCACGCCGGCGAGGTCCAGGGCAATTAAAATCGCCTCGCCCTCGGCGCCGACAAAGGAAATATTGGCGTGAGCCGGCGTGGCATTTTTAAAATCAGTGTTAACTATAATCCCCGGCAAGCGACGTCTGAGCGATGACACAAATTCATTTCTTAATTCAGCAATTTTTTTATTGTTTTTCTCTCTATGTTTGGCGGTTATTTTGATGGCCTCGGCCAAGCCGACAATGCCGGGCACGTTTAAAGTGCCGCTTCTTAAATTCTTTTCCTGATGGCCGCCCAGCTGCACGCCGGCCAAGGGCGTGCCTGATTTGACGAATAAAGCGCCTACGCCTTTGGGCCCGTAAATTTTATGGCCGGAAAGCGACAGCAAATCAACATGCAGATATTTCACGTCGCAATTTAAAAAATTCAGGGCCTGGACGGCATCAGTATGAAAATAAATTTTCCGGCGGCTCCCCCGCCTGGCTCTCTCCCGATTAATCTTTTCAATAATTTTCCCCATTTCCCTGATCGGCTGGATTGAACCGACTTCGTTGTTAACATACATTATAGAAACGAAAACTGTATTGTCTTTTATGGATTTTCTAAAAACTTCCAAATCGACCACGCCGTTTTTTTTAACCGGCAGATAAGAAACCTCCGCCCCTTGCTCCTCAAGCTGATTAAACGGCTCCAGCACGGCCGGATGCTCAATGGCGGAAGTGATCAGATGAAACTTACCGCCTGAAGTCTTCTTTAAAGCGCTGGCCACGCCAAAAATTGCCAGATTATCCGCTTCGGTGGCGCCGGAAGTAAAAATTATCTCATCAGGCTGGCAATTTAAAAATTCAGCCGCCTGTTGGCGCGCCCGGTCAACCGCGGCCGCGGCTTGCTGGCCGTAACTATAGAGTGACGACGGGTTGCCGAATTTTTGTGAAAAATACGGCAGCATGGCTTTCAGTACTTCTTTGTCCAGCGGCGTGGTGGCGCTATGGTCTAAGTAGATTGGCTTAATATTTTTTGGCATAAGTTAAAAATTATTATGACACCGCCTGGACCTCTTTTACTTCCGGCGCTGCCCTCTTTATTTCCGCTTCAATCCCCTGTTTTAAAGTTATTTGCGACATGGGACAATGCGCGCACTGCCCCATTAATTCCACTTTTAATACGCCAGATTTGGCGTCAAACTCCACGAAGTGCACGTCGCCGCCGTCCAGCTGGAGAGAGGGTCGTATTGTTTCCAAAGCTTTTTTAATTTTCCCCGCAATATTTTTTTTAGTCATATTTTTACTTTTTAAAATATTGATTAATCGCTTGATGCAGCGCTTCCACGCCCAACCTGGAGCAATGCACTTTAATCGGCGGCAAACCGCCTAAATCTTTAACAATATCGTCTTTTTCTATGGTCAGCGCTCGCGCCAAGGTCATGCCCTTAACCCGGTCAGTTAAGGCCGACGAAACGGCAATCGCGGCCGCGCAACCTAAGGTTTCAAATTTAATGTCTTTAATTATTGATTCGCCTTTTTTATTTTCAGAAATTTTTAAATAAATTTTCATGACATCGCCGCAAGCCAGATTGCCGACCTGGCCGACCGCGTCAGCGTTCTTAATCCGCCCCTGATTATGGGGATTTCTAAAATGCTCAATGACTTTTTTGCTATATTGCATATTAATTATAGTAATTGGCTTAATTTTATTTTCTTCAAAGTCTGGCTGACGGCTTGCTCAACTTTTAACAAGACGTGAGTCACTTCGCAGTTGCAAAATTTACTGCAGTAAATTTTTTCTTTATCATCAGTGCAATGGAAGGCGTTCAAAGAGCCTTCCAGCGCTATAATTATATCATAAATATTTATTTTAGAAGCGCTTTTGGCTAATTTATAGCCGCCGCCGGACCCGATTTCAGCTTTAACTAAACCGGCTTTTTTCAAGCCGGCAAACAGCCTTTCCAAATATTTCATGGAAATTTTTTCTTCTTCGGCGATTTGCGCCAAAGCCACGCTACCACGCTCTTGCCTTTTAGCTAAATTTATCATAGCTCGCAGTCCGTAGCTTGAACGGGTGGAAAATATCATATTTATTTTCCCCTCTCCTTACTAAGGAGAGGGTTAGGGTGAGGTGTAATTCCTACTAATTTAGTCGGTATTAATATAATACCACGCCATAAATATCTGTCAAGCTTCGCCCGGCCTTGACGCTTAACTGAATATTTGTTATATTGAAATAGTTAAATTCGTAATTCGTAAATAACTTTATGGCACATAAAAAAGCCGGCGGCTCAACCGCCTTGGGCCGCGAATCCCAAAGTAAAAGATTGGGCGTAAAACTCCAGGACGGCGAATACGCCAAAACCGGCGCTATCCTCATCCGCCAGCGCGGCACTAAATACCGCGCCGGCAAAAACGTTAAAACCGGCAAAGACGACACTTTATTTTCAATTATCAACGGCTTGGTCAAATTCACCACTAAAAAAATCAGAAAATACAATAACCAGCTGGTCGCCACCAAAATCGTCAACGTCATCGCGCAAAAGTAAAAATTTAAACAATAAAAAGAAAGCTTGGCAACTAAGCTTTCTTTTTATTTAAAAAATCATTTTTTCCCTTTCCCGCACACCCTGATAAACTCCACGAAGAGCGGGTGCGGATTGAGCGGCCGGGAAATATATTCGGGATGAAATTGCGTGCCAATAAAAAATGGGTGCTTGGTGATTTCCACGGCTTCCACGATTTTTCCGTCCAGTGAAGCACCGGCCACGCGCAAACCGGCTTTTTCCAATTGCTCGCGGTATTTATTGTTAAACTCATACCTGTGGCGGTGGCGTTCGGACACAATAAGCTTATTTTTCTTAAGTGCTGCCGCCTTGTCCGCCGAAGCTTTAGCGTAGGCGGAGGCCAGGCGCGTGCCAGGCGCGATTTTACACGGCCAGCCGCCCAATCTTATGGTCCCGCCGTATTGTTTTTTAGCCAACAGCTCTTTTTGGCCGGGCATAATATGTATCACCGGGTAAGCGGTTTTGGCATCAACTTCTTCGCTATTAGCGCCTTTAAAGCCCAGGACATTACGGGCGAATTCTATGACCGCCATTTGCATGCCGTAGCATAAACCAAGATATGGCAGATTATTTTCACGACAATATTCAATAGTTTTTATCTTGCCTTCAGAACCGCGCGAGCCCCAGCCCTGGGGCACGATGATGCCGTCAAACTTCTTTAAAATTTTCACGCCTTGTTTTTCCACGTCTTCGGCGTTTATCCATGAGAGGACCGGCTTAACATTATTGGCCGCGCCCGCGTGTTTAATCGCTTCAATTACGGAAATATAGGAATCAGTTAAACAGAAATCGCCGGTGGAAAAATATTTACCCACCATGCCGATATTAACCGGCTTCTTGGCTGATTTAATTTTATTAACCATTTTCCGCCAATCAACCAAATCTTTCTTTTTTAGCGGCAGGTTGAATTTTTCCAAAAGGCGCTTGCCTAAATTATCTTTTTCAAAATTAATCGGCACGTCATAAATTGATTTTATGTCCGGCGCGCTGATAACATCGTTTTCCTGAATATTGCAAAATATCGCCAACTTCCGGCGCCGCGGCGCGTCAATCGATACAACTGAACGGGCAACGATAAAATCAGGTTGGATACCGGCTGAATTCAAGGCCCTGACCGCGTGCTGGGTAGGTTTAGTCTTCATTTCGCCGATAATTGACGGGATTGGCAAATATGACACCATAATGAACAAAACATTTTCCGGCGCGGCCAAATGCATCATCCTGGCCGCTTCCAAAAAAAGCAGATTTTGATACTCCCCGACCGTGCCGCCTATTTCCACAATCATAATTTCCGCCTTATCTTTCTTGACGGCCAATTTTATCCGCCGGATGACTTCTTCGGGAATATGCGGCACCACTTCAACGCACCGGCCGCCGTATTCCAAATTGCGTTCCCGCTGAATTACCGCGGAATAAACGCGCCCGGTGGTCATATAATTTTCCCGATAAATATTCTTATTTAAAAATCTTTCGTAATTGCCAATATCTTGGTCGGTCTCATCGCCGTCTTCAGTCACGAAGACCTCGCCATGCTCGGTCGGATTCATGGTGCCAGCGTCCAAATTAATGTATGGGTCGATCTTGATGGCGCTTACATTATAACCTTTGGAAATTAAAATCCGACCGATCGAAGCGCAAGTAATGCCCTTACCCACGCCGGACATGACGCCGCCCACGATAAAAATGTATTTTGTCTCTTTGCTTTTTTTCGCCATATTTATATATGTTTTATCCTGCCGAGAAAATCGTTTTTATCGCGCATACGAAATTGTAGCAAGTTTTTTCTAAAAATTTTTTAGAAAAAACTGCACAAATTTCGTCTTAAGCAGGAAAAACGATTTTCTCGGCAGGATGCAACTGTTATTTTTTCGTCAAAATCTCCACCGCTTTGTCCAGCTGCGGATCTTTATTATTGTTATAATCATCGGCTGTCAGGTCAACCTCAAGGTCCGGCGTAATCCCCTGCTCATTAATATTATTGCCTTTGGGCGTCAGCCATTCGGCCACGGTAATTTTAACCGACGAATTATCGCGCAAATTTTCCAAAGTCTGCACCGAACCTTTGCCGAAAGTTTTCTCGCCCACGATGGTGGCTTTGCCATAATCTTTTAAGGCGCCGGAGACAATTTCCGAGGCCGAAGCGCTGCCCTGGTTAACTAAAACTACGGTGGAAAAATCTTTCAGGCGAGCCCGGCCGCGATTTAAATATTCATTCTTCTTTTCCGGGCTAAACCGCTCGGTGACGATTATGCCCTGGTCAATCCACTCGCTAGCCACGTCAATGGCGGTTTCCAGATAGCCGCCCGGGTTATTCCTTAAATCCAAAATAATGCCCCAGGGATTTTCCAGCACCGCCTGGGCAGCCGCTTTTTTAAATAAATCCGCGGTATCGTCGTTAAAATTAGTTATGGTGATGATAAATAAGCCGTCGTCGCGCCGTTGCGTCTTAACGCTTTTAACTAAAATCACCTGCCTGGTTATTTTAAAATCTTCCGCCTTGGCAAAACCTTCCCGAAAAATCGTTAAAGTGACGGCCGTGCCTTTGGGCCCGCGGATTTTGCCGACTGCTTCGTCAACCGTCAGGCCGGCCGTAGTTACGGAGTCAATGGCATAAATTTTGTCTCCGGATTTAAGGCCGGCTTGCTCCGCCGGCATATCGGCTAAAGGCGCGATGATGGTGATGATATCGTTTTTTTTACCGATTTCCGCGCCGATGCCTTCAAAAGTTCCGGCCAGGTCGTCAGAAAATTCTTTGGCCAATTTCGGCTCCAGGAAAACCGTGTAAGG
>MNZH01000043.1 GCA_001873515.1 Parcubacteria group bacterium CG2_30_45_37
GTCATTGCGGGCGTAGCCTGTCCTGCGCTTGATACAGGAACCCGCAATCCACTTCCTTAATTGTTAATTATTGCTTATTAATAAACCTCCCATAAATTTTTCTACCCACATAATATATCAGCCAGATTATCAAGCCGTAAATTATGAGCATAGGCAGAACCACGATCAGAAAGGCAATCAGGCCGTCAATGAAATTCTGGCCGCTGGTGATAAGCCGCTTGACTGAAATTTTTATCACTTGCCAGGGCCGCCAATCTTGCGAGGCTGTAGCAATCTCCACGTCTTCGGTTAGATTGGCCGTAATGGTCGACATATCGGTTTGCGAATTTAAATAGCGCATTTGTCCCTGAAGCTGTTCAATCTCGCCGCGCACTCTGGCCACTTCCCTGGTCACGGCCAAAATTTCTTCAATTTTTCCCGAACGGTTAAGCAGGGCGACGAACGAGACTTCTTCGGCCTGGGTGTTTTTTAGCCGCGCTTCCAGGTCAATATACTCCGCGGTGATATCCTGGGCATTAGAAGCCTCGGACACAACCTGGGTCGCGACTTTTTTAATTTCAGAAAACGCCGCGTCAAAATTATTATAAGGCACGCGGATGGTTATAGCGCCGGATTTTACGCCCCGAGTTGATTCATAAAAATTAGAACTAGCCACTTCGCCTTTATTTACTTTAGCGATATTAGCGATAGCTTCAGCCGCGGTTTCCGCCTGTTCCACTTTTAAACTTAAACTTCCGGTTTTAATGATTTTTTTATCAACCGCGGTGACGGCGGTAGCGGCCGCATTTGAATCCCTGGCGATTTCACCGGTAGACACGAAGCTTGATTTCATTGACGGCGCCACGGCTTGAAACGTGCCGACAGCACCGGCGCCCGACTCATCAGACACAGTGTTACCACCTATACCTAAACTGCTTGAAACAATCATCAGGCCGAAATATAAAATAATAAAAGCCACTAAAACAATTCCCGCGATTTTTAAGATTTTTTTGATTGGCATAGGGTTAGGGTCAAAATTAAAAATTAAGTAAATTTTATTAATTTTTTACTTCGGTAAATTTTCGGTATATACTATAAATATAACATGTGGATAAATAATGTCAATACTATGCCAACTCTTACAAAAAGACAAAAACAAATTTTAGACTTTATCTCCGGCTACATTAAAAAACGGGGAATCTCCCCTACTTTAGATGAAATAAAGAGACGTTTTAGGCTTTCCGCGCTGTCTACGGTGCATCAACACGTTGAGGCGTTAATAGGTAAGGGCTACTTATTTAAAAATGACAATTCTTCAAGGGGGATTGAAATTAAAAAAACCATTAACGACTTTATCCAAATTCCTATCGTTGGCACTATTGCCGCCGGCCAACCTATCGAAGCGATTGAGGTCCAAAGCGAAATGATTGCTGTGCCGAAAAATGAACTTGGTAAATTCGGTGAGCATTATGCTTTACGCGTTCAAGGAGATAGTATGATTAATGAAGGAATCTTTGACGGGGATATTGTAATTATCCGAAAACAAGCGTCCGCCGACAATGGGCAGACGGTTGTTGCCATAATTGATGATAACGAGGCCACCCTTAAAAAACTCTATAAAGAAAGAGGCCGTATTAGGTTACAGCCGGCTAATCAAACCATGCTGCCGATTTTTCGCAAAGAAGTGGAGGTGCGAGGAGTGGTAATTAAAATTGTAAGGAATTTAGAAAACGGAGTAAAAGATAATACATCTGACGGCATTGTGCATCATGTTCCTCACGGAGAGATTAAAATGGTATCGAATCTTTCAAAACAATTTGCAAGAGTTAATCTGAATATTGGTATTTCTTAAACGACTCAAAATTGCCTTTGACCGAGAGGGCATAGAAATTCCGTTCCCGCAGCGGGTTATTCATTCCGCGAATAAATCATAATAGATATGCCCCGAATATATCTTAAGAAAGTTATTCTCTCAAAACAAGTACGCCGGGCGGACTTTTTACGATTCATGCCGGCGCGTCAAAAGAAAGAATTATTGAAGCAGGCCTCTGGTCTTCGAGGCAAACGAGTGGCGCATATCAATGCCGTAGCGGACGGCGGCGGTGTAGCGGAAATACTTGCAAGTCTCATCCCGTACTTGCGTTCTTTGGGCGTTGAAAGTGACTGGTACTCTATCAATCCTGATGTCGGCGAAAAATTTTTCAAAATAACCAATAAAATTCATAATGCCCTGCAGGGCGCGCCAGTAAAAATTAACAATCGGGAGTGGGCAGATTATAAGCAGGTCAGCCGGCGCATCGCCGCCGAGCTGGATAAAATTGACTGTGATGTCTTGGCAGTAAACGATCCGCAAATTCTCTTGGCAGGACATTACGCGCATCTTAATAAACATAAAATATATTTTAGCCACATTGACACCTCCTCGGTTTTTAAACCGGTCTGGAAGAAGCTCGTCCCCGTCATTAAATTATATCATCGGATCGTTTTCAGCAATCGTGATTTTGTCAACGGCAGTCTGCCCGGCCGTAAAGTAAAAATTTTCACGCCAGCGATTGACCCGCTGTCTCCTAAACAAAAAATTGTCCCTCAAAAAGAAGCTCGCCTGTATCTTAAAAAACACGGCGGTATCCCGACGCGTTGTCCTCTTATTGCGCAGATATCGCGTTTTGACATCTGGAAAAACCCAGCGGGGGTTATCCAATCTTTCCGAATAGTTCAAAATACATACCCGAACGCGCAACTGGTCTTGGTCGGCTTCAATACCGCCAAGGATAATCCGACGGCGCGTGTGGTTTATAAAGATATCGCGGCCGTTGCCAGCAAATCCCGCGATATTTTTTTATTTTTTGATCCGAAAGGGAAAGACGTTCTGGAATTTACCGTTATGGCGCAAAATGCGGCTGATATCGTCGTTCAAAATTCAACCAAAGAAGGATTTGGCCTGGTGGTGACGGAGGCAATGTGGAAACGTCAAGCGGTGATCGGCGGCCCGGCTTCAGGAATTAGAAAACAGATTAGAAACGGCAAAAACGGCTTTATCGTGAAGTCCCCCGAAGAAATGGCTCAAAAAATAATCTTTCTTTTATCCCGCCCGACGGAAAGAAAGCGACTAGGAAATTCGGCGAAAAAAACCGTTTTGGAGAATTTTTTATTCCCGCGTTTGGTTTTGGATCATCTAAAACTCTATCGGTCTTGTTTAAAATAAAGTCGGATGATACTCCATGAAAGTTGTGACGATAGTCGTAAAGAATCTCCAGATTCAAAAAAATAAAAATAGTAGAAAAGCAAACCTCGGTTAAAACAGCGCCTAAATACTTAATATTTTTTACGGCAAAATTAGCCGCCCTTCTTTAATTCCTTGCGCGAATGTTGCGCGAATGTTGCGCGAACCGATATTTTATGATATGATACATATATAAGCTAAAAACTATGTATAACCCAAAATATAAGCTAAATAATAGAATTTTGTCCGACCTGACGGCTATCGCCGAAGCTAAGGGCATAATTGACCGTGCAAAAATACTTCCCCAGCAAGAATTGCGCTTGCGCCGCCAGGCGGTAATCCGTATGACTCATCATTCCACCGAAATAGAGGGTAACCGTTTAAATATGGGGCAGGTTGAAGCCTTATACGCCAAGAAAAAAATAGACGCGCCAAATCGGGATATTTATGAAGTCAAAAATTATTTAAATGCTTTAAAATATATTGAAAAAGTTGTAGCCGATAAAAAACCGATAACCGAAAAAGTAATTTTAAAAATTCATAAATTAGTAACCGACAAAACTTTGTCTCCGCAATTTTCCGGCCATTACAGACCCGGACCGATTTATGTGGTGCGCCGACAATTTGGTGTGCCACAAGAAACCCTGTACACCGGGCCGGAAGCCAAACAAGCGCCGAAACTCATGGCTGATTTTATTACTTGGCTTAAAGATAGCGAAGATATGGATATAAACCCGGTGATTGTAGCTGGAATCGCCCATTTGGAAATTGCGGCTATCCACCCGTTTAATGACGGCAATGGCCGCACAGCGCGCGCTTTGGCTACTTTAATGCTTTACCAGCGAGACTATGACTTCCGCCGTTTATTCGCTTTGGAAGATTATTATAATACCAACAGGCAGGCATATTACAAAGCTATAAATGTAGGAAAAACTTATGATGAACGGCGCACGGATATTACTTCGTGGCTGGAATATTTTGTAAAAGGATTTAAAAATGAAATTGACGAAGTAAAAAATAAAATATTGCCACTAGCCACTCGCAACGTTAACGGAAAAATCAAATCGCAAATTTATCTAACCCCCGAACAGCTTAAAATTATTGATTTTTTAGATCAGGTCAACCGAATCAATACAAAAGACGTTGAAGATATTTTGTCTATACCTAAAAGGACGGCACAATTGCATCTGCAAAAATTGAAAAAAATAAAAATAATCAAAGCTATCGGCAAAGGCAAATCTACTTCTTATATTGCCAATTCTTAACAAGGAGTTTCGGGCATTCACCCCTAACCCCTCTGCCCGAAGCCCAAAACAAAAAAACAAAATTGAATTCATTTTTAAGAGTGACTTGCTGTCGCAAATCAAAGAAAAACATATACATCAGCTAACACGCTATATCCGGCTGCGGTTTCACGGAAGCCTTCACCTAAATTCTGCTACGCTTTGCTTCGCAGAACTTCGGATATAGCGATACGCTATGCCGAAATAATAAAAAATTACTATGCATCTTTATGAAAAAATTCATTATAGAAAATTGGTTTAAACTAATACTGGGAATTTCTGCTTTAATTATTGCCCTTAGCTATTTATGGAGCATAAACATAGAAAATCATAGAATAAACATAGAACAGCACAGAGAAGATAGATTATCACCATCACGCAAAACTTTAGAAGAAATTTTTAATCAATAATAATTTTTTATTACATCGCCTAACACGGCATATCTGATTCGCGAGCTAAATAAAATTATTTTATATGCAACCAAAAACTAAAAAAATAATTGCCTATATTCTAAACTTCATAATAGTGGGAGCAGGTTTCGCGTTTTATAATAAAATCTTAATAGGTTTGGGTTGGCTTATTATTTTTGTGTTAGCGAATTTAAGCGA
>MNZH01000002.1 GCA_001873515.1 Parcubacteria group bacterium CG2_30_45_37
TAAAGATTGTTTAAAATCAGCAGTCGCCGCTTTCGCGTTTACGTAATACGGATGATTTTCGGTCGTCCTGATAGTCTTACCCGAAGCCGTAGTAATCTTATAAATCGGCTTGACGCCCATATCCATTAACGCGTTAACCTCGGACACCACTAATTTACCGGTTGATTCATCCATAGTTAAAATCTCGTCGCCAGGCATAATGTCTTTTATGGCCACGTCTTCCCATTCGTCGTTTTCTGCCCCCTTTAACAAAGGGGGTAAGGGGGATTTTATTTCTTCTTTATCCTCTTCTTCGTCATCATCATCAGCGTCGCCTTTTTTCTTTTTCTTTCTGCGCCTTCTTAATTTAGTATCCCCGGTAACGCATTGGCCGGTGTTGTTAATTGTTAAAAGGCTTTGGCCGGTGGATGAGGCCACGTCAAAAATATTATTTCCGGCAGTGCCTTGAACCGATAATTTAGCCAAAGGCGAAGAAGTGCCGATGCCGACGTTGCCGCCGTCTAAAACCGTCAGCACTTCAGTGGCGCCGTCGTAGAGGTTTAAAATGTCGCCGGTATCATTTTGGGTAATGGTTAGGGCGGTGGCGGTAGAAGAGGCCGCGGTCAGGCTCATGACGCCATTATCGGTAATGGTGAAGCGGTCAACGGCATTGTCCAATATCTGGACGATGTTGCCGGTGCCGTTGTAATTGATTAACACGGCAGTAGTAGTGCTGGCCGAGTTAATTGTTAATTGTGAATTGTTAATTGTTACGCGGTCGGTGGTGGAAGAGTAGCCCAGGGTCAAGCTATCGTTAACCGTGTCAATGGTTAAATTATTAATCGTGCCGTCGCCCACGGTCAGAGCCGTGGTGGAAGCCGTATCTATGTCCAGGGCGCCATTTAGGTCCAAATTGCCAGTATAGCTGGTGTTGCCGGTCAGGTTCAGACTGGCCGCGATGGTGATGGTGTCGGTTGAGGTGTCCACGACAAAAGTGTTATTGGCGCCGTCGCCCACGGACAAGGTAGCGCCCGAGGCTTTGTTGATGGCCAGGACATTATTTAAGGTGGTGGCGCCGGTGATGGTGTTGGCGTCCCCGCCCAAATAGGTATTGCCCGTGGTAGATAGGCCGCCTAAGCCGGAAGACAAGCTGGCCGCGCCCAGAGAGCCGGTCACACCTAAAGAGCTAAACTCGGTGTGGCCGGCTTGGAAAGTGCCGGAGACTTTGAGGTTGCCGGCGATTAACTCATTGCCGCCGATGAACGAGCCGCCCACCACGGTCAGGTTGTCGCGCAAAGTCAGATTATCCGCCGTCATGGCTTTAGCGTTAATCGGGCCGGCAAATTGGGCGTAATCAGTCACCAAGAGAGTTTTGGCGGTTAAGGCGGCTCTGACCATGAGGTCGGAGGCGAAATCAGCCGGTCCGGAAACATTCAGGGCGCCGCCGATAACGGCATTGCCGGTGATGGACAGGTTATTGCTTTCCATCCCCTTTACAAGGGGGGTTTTTCCCTCTCCTTGCGAAGGAGAGGGAGAGGGTGAGGTCGGCGTTCCTTGTTTTACCACCACGGTTTCTTTAACCACTTCTTTTTCCACCACGGTTGGCGGCTGCTCATATAGTTTAACGTATCTGGTTTTCAGGCTGTCGGGAATCAGGCGGTCAATGATTTTAGAGTACAAGTCGGAGATGGACCAAAGGGACAAGCTGGATTGGCTGGCCAGATAGGTTTTGCCGGCCTGGCTTTGAGCTTTGATGGCTTGATTGGTTTGGCTGATGGAATTTTGCAATTGGGCCAGCTTCAAGCCCGTGCCCTTGGCCCCGGCCTGGGTGAGCAAGGCCAGCTTCCGGCCCAGAGACAGCGACAGGTCGGTTTGCCTTTGGGCCGAATTGGTTAAAGTGGCGGTGGTCTTATATTTTATTTGGCTAACGGCTTGCTGACCGCGCTTGGCCGCAGTGTTGGCCAGAGCTAAGAGGCGGTTAAGCGGCGCCGGGCTGGCTGATTCGGACACGCCGGCCACCCGGCCGCGTTCCCCCCCTGACAAGGGGGGGTAGGGGGGGGTTAGTCTCGCGGTCGCCAGTTCCGCCACTTCTCCGATTGACTTGGTTTGGAAACTTAGAAAACTTTTTAAAATCTCCAGGCTGGTTTGCCCGGTCTGCGCTGTCTTGTCCGGCAGAATCGCCAGGCCGGGGCCGACGCTGGCGTGATATTTTGCCTGCCAAAAATCAGCGATGAAGGCCAGCTGATTTTTTACATAAGCCAGTCGGCGCGTCAAAACCTGGTTTCTTTTTTTGACGTTATTTTCTAATTTCAGGCTGGCAGTTTGGGTGCGGTCAGCCAGGGACAGCAAAGTCTGGTTCAATCTGGCTTTCAGACTTGAGGCCAGCTCGCTGCCGGGAATGATGATGTTGGACTGAACCGCTAGTTCTTTAACCGGCGCCAAAGCAGGAGTAAAAGTCCGTTTCGCCAGCTGGTTTAATGACACCGCCGCCTTTGGCGCGACGTAAATCAGCGAAACCACGGCCAAGAGAATCATGGTCGCCATCAGCCTCCTTTTGAAGTTCAACCGCCAAACCGGCGTCCAAACCGGAACAAATATTTTGAAAAAAACTTTATCGCGCGCAAAATTCAATCTCTGGCTTAAAAATTTTTTTATTACCTCTTTTTTCTTCTCAACAACTTGCCGGTCAATTCTAGCCGCAATGGCTTTCACGGCCTCTCTCGCTTCCGCTTTCAATTTTTTTTCTTCGGTAACCAAACTCTTTTCCCAAGCGCTTTCCAACTTTTTTTCCGGCTCAACCAGGTCGGCAATAAATTTTACTTCCGGCCCGGCGATTTTCTCCGACAAAACTTCCGCCAGGGTTTTGTCTTCGCCCCCTTTAACAAAGGGGGGCAGGGGGGATTTTTTTGCCTTAACAGCCGCCGTTTTTTCTTTCTCCCCTGCCTCCAGCTTCTCTTTTATCGCCCGTTCCACCAGATTATCAATCCGGCTTTTCAGGTTGGCCGCAGCCGAACTTTGCGAGACCGACTCCACCCCCCTGACAAGGGGGGCTAGGGGGGTTGTATTTAATTCTTTCGCCGCCTCGGCCGGCAATCGTTTTTCGTCCCGGCCATGCATCTCCAAATACCGGTCAAACCACTCTTGAGTGGAGTAATATTTGTTGCCGATTTTTTTAGCCTTCAGCTTCTTCCTTTGCACCAAAATAGAAACATAACCCAAGCTGTATGAGCTGGCCTGGGCCAACCTTTTTAAAGGCACTAATTTTTTGTAGTCATCTTGAGGAAATAGACGCATGAGGATGTGTCTTTTAGAACTATTGGAAAAAATATTTAATTTTAGGTTAAACAGTTTAATCGCCTTATCAAATGCTTATCAAGTTTTATGGTTTAATTATAACATAAAACCGGCTCGTCTTATAGTCTCCGCCGGATTTTGAAATGAATGACTAGTTTTTATTTTGCTTTAATTGGCAACCCGCTTTTTTAGCCTTATTTTAGGTTAAATTTCCAAGCTACTTTTTACAAGCCTTTTTCCAATAAAAAAACCGCCGCTTAAGCGGCGGTTTTTTAAAACCTGGTTAAGCTAACTTATCCACAGCTGTCTCTGTGGGCAAGCCCGAGCGCCAGCCAGAAAAACAGCATGCCAAAATGCAGGCTCCAAAGCCAATGGTCCAGGCTCATCACAACAATCAGCGCGACTAAAATCGCCAGCTTGCTGTCATTGCGAGAAGCCGCGTACTCGCGGCGACGAAGCAATCTCACGAATGGAAAAATAATAATCAAAATAAAAAATAATAATCCAAATATTCCAATCTCGCTAAAAGCCAAAACAAACACATTATGAACCGGCTGGTAAAAATAAGGTTGCTCGCCGGGCCGCTGGAGCGGGAGCGCCAAAGTATAGTTGCCGACGCCCACTCCGCTCGCCCAATTATTTTTGATTATGGGCCAAGAATTTTTTATGGACTCCAGTCTTTCGCTTTTGGATTTTATCTCCAGCCGCTCGCCTGAATAAAGCCGCGTCATAACCAAATTGGGAAACTGAAAAAATAAAATAAAAAATATTAGGCCGGAAACCAAAATCGTTTCTAGCAAATTTCTCTGCGCCCGTAAATCTTTTTTAATAATTGCCGCCAGCAACCCAGCCGCCAGTCCGACGGCCAGCGCCAACCAAGCCGCCCGCGAAAAAGAAAAAAACAGCGCCGTAGAAAAAATTACCAGCAAAAACCAAAATATAACTTTAAGATAGTTTTGAAATTTGAAATTTGAAATTTGAAATTTGTTTGGAAATTGGTTATTGGAAATTGGAAATTTTATATATTGCCCTATTAATAATAGTATTCCAATCGCCAACATGCCGCCCAATATATTCGGATGATCCAGCCCGCCATACGCCCTTAGCCATCTTTCGCCCACTCCGTCCGCACCCACGGTTTCCACCACCGACGTTCCCAAATCGCTGGCCCGATGCAATGCCAGGCCCAGCCATTTATTGGCAAAGGTCGCCTGCGCTAAAAATTGCCAGATTCCCAATCCGGCCTGAAAGCCCAGGCCGACCAATAAGCTCCCAACCAGCTTGACTCGGCTGTAAGCCGCTTGGCTGACCAGCCAAAATAATCCCGCGCCTAAAACCAGCCAGCCGAATTTATACAGTGCCAAACCCTTATCAATAGCGAAAAAAATCGAAACCAATAAAACTAAACCTAAACCCACTATAAGGAGCCAAACCACTCTGTCATTGCGAGGAGCGCAGCGACGAAGCAATCCCCGGTCAATTGCTACAAACCCGAGATTGCTTCGCTCCCTTCGGTCGCTCGCAATGACAAAAATAAACAACATCAAAAGCAAAATCAGTAATATATCCGTCCCATACAAACTGTAAGTCAAATATTCGGTCGGTCCGGCCTTGATAATCCAGCGCGTCCCGAGGGGCAGGAGAAAGGCTAAGAGATACAAACCGTATTCAATTGTCTTAGTTAAATATTTCATAAACTCAATTGTCATTGCGAGGAGTCGTCAGACGACGAAGCAATCTCCGGTAAATCGCTACGAACTTGAGATTGCTTCGCTATCGCTCGCAATGACAGAATGAATTTTTCCCTATATTCTTCTCTTCTGTCGTTACTGTGCGATTTTATCACTTTATCATTCACCACCACCCGCGTATCCAAATTCATTAACTGCCGCAACTCTTCGGGCAAAAGCTTAAGCTGTAATTTCTTAAACCATGGCTCCAGGCCGCCGAAAAACATGTCCGCGAGGTCGCGATAAAACTCGCTCGGGCCTGGTCCGCCGTCGCCTCTTCGCTTTGACCAAAACCCTGGCCGCTTGCCCGCCGAAGCCTCGGCGTAGGCGGGCCAATTGGGCAGCTCATTTTTCAGCCAATTGTTTTTTTCCATAAATTCTTCATAAACGCCGCCGCGGTCATAAATCGGCGCCAAACCGGCCAGCCAGTAAATAAAATAAACATCCTCCGCCAGCATCAGGCCAGATAAATCCATGGCCGCTTGGCTCACAAAAAAACTTAAACAGACTTTATTTTTAGTTTTTCCCGGCTTGGGCCTTAGCCCTAAAACTTGCGCCAGCGCGACGCAAAAAAAGCGCGCCAGCCAAATTCTTTTCTTCTCCGTAATGATAAAAAAATCTATGTCGCTCTCCGGCTTTAAATTATGCGCGCCCATTAAATTGCCGATGGCGATTAATTTAACCCAGGGAATGAATTTATAGATTTTGGCCAGCCGGCTGGCGCGCTTAAACTTCCGGTCCGCCGCCGAGTAGCGTTTTTGCCTTACCTCGACAATCGCTTGCCGTCCGCTTAAAAAATAAAATCCGTTTTCACTTTCAATTATCCCCCCTGACAAGGGGGGGCTAAGGGGGGTTATTTCCTCCAGCGCCTCCATTACACGAACTAATTCGCTCTTTAAACCTAAATTCCGCCAAATTTCGTTGGCCGTCAGCGGATAATCAAACATATCAAAAAAGGCGATTGTTTTAACAATGGCCTCCTTTAAATTAAAATGATTATTTTCAAATTTTTCCATAAAATATTTAAAATCACTCGGGGGCTTGGGGGTTGGCTGCCGGGTCGCCAGCCTCGCCTAGCGAGTCTAGGCGGGAGCCCGGCATGACAAAAAAGTTTATTCCGCATTCGGCTTTTCAATCAACAGCGGCTCAACGTTTTTTTCCGCGTCCGTGATTTTCACCACATCCTTGTCAATCTTGGCGAACTCTTTATAGGCGCTGTTGTAATGGTTGACCGTAGTGGACATGCTGGCGCCCAGCTTTTTCATAAAACTGTCATAACTTAAAATATGCTTACCCAATTTTTGCACGTTTAATAAAATATCTTTGGCGCTTTCTTCAATCTGCAGCGCTCTAAGGCCCTGTAAAACCGTTTGCAGATAAGCTAAAAACGAGGTGGGCGAAACGATAATGACATGCCGTTCTTTAAAAGCGTATTCAATCAGGTCGCGGGTGTTTATCTGCACCGCCCCAACTTTATTAATCAATAAATCATAATAAATCGCCTCGCTCGGAATAAACATAAAAGCGAATTCCATGGTTTTTTCGCTCGGTTTGATATATTTTGAAGTTTCGTCAATTCTGGTTTTTAAATCCAGCTTAAACATTTTTTCAAATTTTTCCCGCGCGGCCGCGTCCGGCGCGTTTAAAATCTTTTCATAATTTTCCAGGCTGAACTTTGAATCCACCGGAATAATTTTATCCTTGACGAAAACCACCGCGTCCACGATGGTGCCGTCCTTAAAGCCGTATTGCATCTGATAAGAATTGGGCGGCAAAACGTTTTTTAAGGTCTCTTCCAAAAAATATTCGCCTAAGACACCGCGCTGTTTGGGATTTTTTAAAATATCCTGCAGATTGGCCAGCTGGGCGGAAAAATTCACCACCTGCTTATTGGTCTCGTCCAGTTTGGTTAATTTCTCCGTCACCTCGGAAATTATTTTCGCGGTCTGGCCGAACTGCAGCTGATTGGCGCGGTGGGTTTCGGCCAGCTTGCCGTCCATAGCTTGTCTTAGCTCGCGGTTCTGCTCGGCTAACTGCGCCAGTCGCTCCATCATGGCCGCCAGCTTTTCATTGTCCTGGCCCAGGCCAGCCTCTTTCTTCCTGGCCAGCATAATAATTACCGCGATAATGCCAAAAGTCAATAATATTAGCAAAAAAATAACAGCCTGATTTAACATAAAATTAACTAATTTTTACTCATCCAGTTTAACAATTAAAACCGAATAGCGCAACTCTTGCCAAGAGCGATTTTTTAATATATAATTGATTGCATTGTTTTAAACAAGCTCTCTATGCAAAACTCCATCAAAATCAAAGGCGCCCGCGTCCACAATTTAAAAAATATTGACGTGGAAATTCCGCGCGATAAGTTGGTGGTCATCACCGGCCTGTCCGGCTCGGGTAAATCGTCTTTAGCCTTTGACACTATTTACGCCGAAGGCCAACGCCGCTACGTTGAATCCTTGTCGGCTTACGCCCGGCAGTTTATCGGCATGATGGACAAGCCGGACCTTGATTCTATTGAAGGCTTGTCGCCGGCCATTTCCATTGACCAAAAATCAACCACCCATAATCCGCGCTCCACGGTCGGCACCATTACGGAAATTTACGACTACCTGCGCCTGCTTTACGCCCGCATCGGCGTGCCCTACTGCCCGCAGTGCGACGGCAAAATCAAACCGCTGTCCATTGATGAAATCATCAAGCAGCTTGTCGCCGGTTTCTTAAACCAAGATATTGTTGTCTTGGCGCCGATAATTAAAGACAAAAAGGGCGAGCATAAAAGCCTGTTGGCCGGCGTTAACCGGGCCGGCTTCAGCCGCCTGCGCTTTGACAAAATAATTTATACTTTGGAAGAAGTGGAGGACCTGGCCGTGGACAAACAAAAAAAACACAACGTGGAAATCGTGATTGACCGGCTTAAGGTCAGTAAAGACAAAGAGGATTTGGCGCGCTTAACCGAAAGCGTGGAAAAAGCCTTGGAGCTGGGCAACGGTTTAGTCGCCATAACCCCCCTTACCCCCCTTGTCAGGGGGGTAAAAACAGGTTCTCCCCCTGACAAGGGGGAGCTAGAGGGGGTTTTTGAAACTACCTATTCCAAACTTTCCGCTTGCTCTAAATGCGGCATTAGCCTGCCAGAGCTGGAACCGCGCAATTTTTCTTTCAACTCGCCGCACGGCGCCTGCCCGGATTGCACCGGCTTAGGCACCAAGCTGGAAGTTGACCCCAAGCTGATTATTAACCCCAATTTAACCATCGCCCAGGGCGCCATCCGCGCCTGGGCTCATAGCACCAACGCCGGCCAAGGCTGGCTGATGAGGATTTTAGGCACGGTGGCGATTAACCACGGCTTTGATTTAAACACGCCGGTTAAAAACTTAAATAAAAAACAATTAGACATCGTGCTTTACGGCTCGGGCGGAAAAAATTACAACGTCAACTACCAGAGCGAGCGCTTTTCCGGCGAACTAACCACGGAATTTGAAGG